>JAMOPR010000256.1 GCA_027064485.1 Desulfurobacteriaceae bacterium
CTATGAAACCTCCTGATAAAACCAGCGTTGCGGTTAAAAGTTTAAGTAGAACGGTTTTTATTGGAATGTAGTATTTGGTTTTTAAGTGTATTATTGCGTAACCTATTCCCGGTCCTCCTATTACCGGGTCAACTTTTAATGCGTAACCGACGATTATGGAAACCAACAGAGGATAAAGTAACAATAAAGGAACGTTTTGAACCAGAAAGGCGTTTAGTTTTAAAATCACCACATCCATAAAGGATGCTATTCCACCTGTAACGATACCTACAGCAAAAGCAAAAGGAATCCACCTTCCGAAGAAGGTGGATATTGTTGATAGGTCAAATCTATGAACGAGATTGGTTATTGCGCATCCTTTGACGTATTCCCAGAGTATCTTTCCCCTTTCTTTCAAGCTTTTACCATCTCCATAGAGTTTCCCTGATTCTACCAAAGAGTTTTTTTGCAAGTTCTAAAAGTTTTCTGATTCTATCTTCTGTTGGCGGGTGAGTTGAGAATAAAGCAGCTATTGCATCTCCTTTCAGCGGGTTAACTATAAACAGATGGCTTGTGGCAGGATTTACTTCCTGTTTGGCTATTTCTGCTGGTATTCTGTGGGCGTATTCTTCAAGTTTCTTAAGGGCGCTTGCTAAAGCTTCCGGCTTGCCGGAGATAATTCCTCCTGTTTCGTCAGCCTTATACTCTCTTGCCCTTGAAATAGCCATCTGGATTAAAGCTGCGGCTATTGGTGCTAAGATAACCATGAGAATTAGTCCTATCATTTCTGCCCATCCGCCGTTATCCTCTTCGTCTCTTGTTCCACCGAACATCAAGAACCACTGTGCCATGTTAGCAAGGGTGGTTATTGCGCCGGCTATTGTTGCCGCTACAGCTTGAATAAGGGTATCTCTGTTTTTAATGTGGGCAATTTCGTGTGCTAAAACTCCTTCAAGTTCATCTTCGTTCAGCAGTTCTACGATTTTAGGTGTTACTACTACAACACCGTGTTCTGGGTTTCTACCTGTTGCAAAGGCGTTTGGAATGTCCATTGGAGCTATACCAACTTTTGGTTTGGGAATACCTGCGTTCTTTGCTAATCTTTCTACAATTGAGTGAAGCAGCGGTGCTTCTTCCTCTGAAAGCAACTTAACTCCATACATGGAAAGAACTATCTTGTCGGAGAAATACCAGCTTCCAAAGTTCATTATGGCAGCCATGAATAGAGCGATTACCATACCGGCGTTGCCGCCTAAAACCTTTCCAAATGCAATGAGAATTCCCGTTAAAAGTCCCAAAAGTAAAGTGGTTTTGATTGTGTTCCAGTTCATTACTGCTCCTCCGTTTTAGGAGTTTTTGTTAAAGATAAAATAGCCTTCTAAAAGGAAAACTACAACTTATCTACCTAAGTTTTTAAGGATTTTTTTCCGTTTTATTTTGGTGTATATGGGTCTTCCGTGGGGACAAACTTCCCTTTCTTCGCACTGTAAGTATTTTTCAAATAGTTCTTCCACTTGAGATGTGTCTACAGGAAAATAACCGCTTTTTATGGCTTTTTTACAGGCTATAGAGGCGATGCTTTCTGGGGTTTTCCCTTTGACAATTTCTATGATATCGTTCACAGTCAATATTTCTGGTATGGCTGTTACTGTTATTTCTTTTCCTTCTGTAAAGAACTCTATTCCTGCGCTTTTTAGCTTGTTTTCCAGTTCTTTGCTGTAGGGAAATTTTAGGATTTGCGATAGCTTTAAGGTAGGAATTTTGCCGGCTTTCAGCCTTTTAATTAGTTCTTCGTAGTTTACCCTTTCATGTATGAGGTGTTGGTCGAAAAAGTAATAATATTCACTATCGTAGCCGATAATTATTGTTCCGTCCGTTCCTAATATTTTGATTTTTTCAGTTTTGTATTCGGCACGTTCTTCTTTAACGAACATTACGGAAGGTAGCGTTACTTCGGGCTTTAATTTAGTTTTTATCTTATTAAGGATTTCTCCGTTTTTTATTAGAACTCTGTCTTTTAAAGGTGTTACGTTTACGTCTATTTCTTCTGGTGGTAGATTTAGAAACAGTATGTAACTTCCAATATTCAACTCTTCCATGAGCCTTTTTATTTCGGGAATTTCTACCGGTCTTCTGTTGACGAAAATTAAGTTAATTTTTTTTCTCTCATCTTCCTCTCTTTTTTTGAAAAAGATGTGAAATTTATCTTCCTTTATTTCACACATGTGGGAGAGTCCGGTTATTTGTTTGATTCTTTCGTGGATGGAGGTGGCGGGGAGGATTTTTTCATTTATTTGAAAAGTTACGTCAGGATTTGCCAGTGCTAATGTTTTAATTGAACTAAGCATGTTACTTTTTTCTCTTTTGGAGATGCTTTTCCTTCTTACAGGAGTGTTAAAAAACAAATCCTCTACTAAAACTTTTGTTCCTTGAGAAAAAGGTATGGGTTTATATTCTATGATAGTGTTTTCACATACTTTGAGCTGTCCTCCTATTTTTTCTTTTTCATATCTACTCTTTATAGTTAATTTTGACATTGAAGCGATTGCATATAGGGCTTCGCCTCTGAAACCGTAAGTTTTAAGTTTTGAAATATCGTTCAAATTTTCTATTTTACTCGTAGTGAACCGTTCAACCGTTAAAGGTAGTTCTTTAAAAGGAATACCCGTTCCGTCATCGGAAACGGAGAAGTTCGTTGCGTTTTTAATAACTATTTTTATCTTTTTTGCCTTTGCATCAAGGCTGTTTTCTATTAATTCCTTCAGAACAGCAGTAGGGGAAGATGCTATCTGTCCGGAAGAAATTATCCTTATTACGTTTTCTGGTAATTTTTTTATCATTCTAAAATTGACCTTCTTACCATGTATCTGCCTATATCTGACCTTGAAATAATACCCACAAGTTTCATCGATTCAAAGTCTTTAACCACGGGAGCTCTTCCAAATCCTTCTGATACAAAGAGTTTTAGGGTTTCTAATAAACTCCACTCAGGTAAAACGCACTTAGGTTTTGGAGTCATTATTTCTTTGATTTTTATTTTTTCCATATCTTTTGCGCTAAGCTTCAGTATGTCTGATGTAGTTACGATTCCAACTACAATGTTGTTTACAACTACCGGAACTCCCGAAATGAACTTCTCAGCCATTATTTTTCTTGCCTTTATAACGAAATCTTCGGGAGATACAGTAATAACGTTGGTAGTCATAATATCTTTTACTTTAGTTCTCTCCAACAGATAAATTTTGAATTCATCTTGGTGGAATGGAGATTCAAGGCGATTTTTAACTTGAGATTTGAATATCGTTCTCTTATTGCCTGTCAAAAGGTGAGCTACAACTATGGATATTATTGCGTAAGGTAGTAAATCGTATCCGTGAGTCATTTCTGCTACCAATACTATTGTAGACAGCGGAGCACTTGCAGCAGCTGTAAAAACTGAAATCATTCCCACTACCGTCATTGATGGAACGTTGAATATGTGTTCGTTTAAAATGTTATTGAAAAACATAGAAAGCCACGCTCCCGTTATACCTCCAACTACTAATGAAGGACCGAACACACCTCCCGAACCTCCGGAACCCAGAGTTAGAGAAAGAGCTAAGATTACTATGAATATGCTTATAAAGAGCTTAAATTGCGATATATATAGCAGGTCTCCATCCATTAACATCTGTATCCAGCCGTATCCGTTACCTATGGCTAACGGTGTTATGATACCGCATATTCCAACTAAAAATCCCCCCAACGCAGGCTTAAGATATGGATAAATAGGAATTTTCCTAAAAATCTCTTCAGTCCTGTAAAAAGTTGCTATAAGCAGTTTTGCTATTACTGCAGACAATATCCCCAAAACCACGTAACCGGCAATGATTTCCTGTGAGAAGTTCGGCTTTGAAGAGTTAATCCTAAATAAAGAATGAAAACCGATAAAACTACCGGCTACGAGGTAAGCAACGATAGAAGCTAAAAATCCGGGAATTAAAGCTTCCACTTCAAAATCTTCCTTGTAAAAAACTTCTGCGCTTAGGATTCCTCCTGCAAGAGGTGCCCTGAATACAGCTCCTATACCGGCACCCAATCCTGCAGCCAGCAGAATATTTTGCTCTTTGGGAGTTGTTTTAAAAAATTTGCCTATGGCTTTACCTATGCTTGCTCCGATTAATGCCATAGGACCTTCTCTTCCGGACGTTCCTCCAGAACTTATGGTTATTGCAGAGGTTATAAGTTTTAAAACGGCTGTTCTTATTCCTAATGGTAAACTTTTGTGAAACGCTTTTATGGCTGCGTCGGTTCCAACTCCAGCAGATTCGGGGGATAAAAAGTATGTCAATAATCCGGTAATCAATCCTCCAAGGGCTGTTACAAATGGTAAAATTAGAAAGTCTATTGGAGAATAGATGTATACGTTTTTTCCTCCTTCCCCGAAAGGTTTAGGGGGGTGGTAGTCAACCAAATTTTCTAAAAAGAGGTGGGTAGAGTAATCTAAAGCTTTTAAAAAAAGTATAGTAAATACCCCTGCAATTATCCCTACAGGAATAGAAAGAAGAGCTATTCTTTTTATGTTTAGCCTTTCTTTTATCATGGCTACTATTTTACAACTTGGAAGTTAAATTTTCACCAAGTTCAAATTTTTTTTGAGTTGACCTAAAAGGATTTTTGATTTAATTTGATAAAAGAAATTAAAAAGAGGAGGTAGAAAGCATGGTAATAAGAAAAGAGCACGCAATTGCTCTGCTGAGAGTAAGGGAGGAGGAATTAAACAGCGCTCCTACTTGCCAGTTATTTACAAAAAGTGAGGATGCTCCTTATCTTGAGCTTGAAAGAATGGGACTTTTGAGAATGGTTAGACCTCTTGAGTATTCCCTTACTTACTGGGGAAGGGCTTTGGCTAACATCATAGATGAAATGGTTCAAAAAGGTCTTATTGAGCATCCTTCAAAGTGGGATGATGATTTTAGATGGCTTGGTTCCGAAGTTATCATGATGATTGAAACAGCAATAGAAAACGATGACTTGCCAGGTTACCTTACCGAAGAGGAGCTTGAGAAGAGAGGTTTTATTGAAGAAAGAAAGCTGGAAAAGAAAGGAACGTTTAAAGCTATCAATCAGTATGCTAAAGACATCTATTCTATATTCCAGAACGCTCATCCAAGATTAATAATTGATAGAGAACTTTGCGAGTATATTAAGAAAATGCCTTCTGGTCCTGCTGATTCCTCTGAACTTCCTGTAGGTGGTAGATTCCCCATTATGCTTGGAGCTATGAGATTGTTAGCATTTTCTGTTCCGAAGTCTGATGTTTACTCTTTAACTGCTTTAGGGCAAGAAATTAAAAAAGCCTGTGAAACTATAGCTCCTTCGTTAGAAACTGTTATTTCCGAAGATATAATGGATAGCCTTGAGAGAGCTGTTTTTGAGGGTTTTGAATCTGTTACTGAAGAAGAAAAGGAAGTTCTTTTCAAGCTTGCTTTGATAGATGACGAAGGAAATCCACTACCTGCCGGTGAACATTTGATTAACGCTTACCGCGTTTGGAAGGAAAGGAGCTTCAAGCCTGTTAAGTCTATTAACGTTGAGATTCTTGATGCGGAAATACTTAAAGGTATTGAAGAAGTGTGGAAACATCATGAATCTGACCCATCTGTAATGCCAACGGTTGATGAAATAGTTCATTATCTCTTCTATAAACCGTTAAAAGAATACAAGCATCTGATTCAGCATTATGGTAGAAGACTTTATCAAGATTTAGGTTATCAGAAGAAAGAAGAAATTATGAAGAAGTTTTCAGAAGTTAAAACTGTAGAAGAGTTGTTCAAAAGTTTCTATGAAAAAGGCAATCGCTGGTATGAAAAGATGTATGATATCGTTCAAGAATCTCTCTATACCCTTGAATCTTTCAACTTAGTTAGAGCTGAAGAGAAAGAAGGTAAGAAAGTTCACTACCTTACAGAGTTCGGAAAGAAAGTTCTTGAAGATATGAAAACCCGTGGCTTTAGGGAAATACCTGCTACTGCCGTTAAATCTATTACGATAACCAACAAGGAGTTTGCTGCCCCTAATGTTGATTGGTATAAAAAAGGAGTAGAAGCTCAATTAATTGGTGGCGGTGAGCCAACCGTTGCAGGTAGGATGTATGCTCAGATGGCTTACGAGATTAAGAGATTACCCCACGTTACAAGGTTTGAACTTCAAGTTCTTCACAAAATTCCCGAAAAAGGATTTTTCGTTAAAGATGTTTACGAACAGTTTGATGAAACGTGGCAGGAAGAGATTGAATACGCTCTCAACAAATTGGAAGCTCGTGGCTACATAGATATCCTTCAAAATGAAGCAATTGTTCTCACCGAGCCTGGAAAACTTATAAAGAAAGCTCTTTCTGGAACACCTGAGGGATTTGCTAATCCAATTACTCCGCTTGCAGTAAGAGTATTGGCAGCTTTAAGAGAAGTGGGAACCCTCTACGAGAAAGAAAAGAAAGTGAGAATATTACCTAAGAACTTTGAAAAAGCTGTTAAACTTTCCGGACTTGACCCGAAGACCTTTGAGGAAGAACTCGTTATCCTCAGAGCTTCTAACCTTATAGGTAAGAACTCAATTAACGAGGCAGGTCTTTTAATTCTTGAAGCTTTAGATAAGTTAAATTAAGTTTAAAGTAGGGGGGAGTTGCTTTTATTCTCCCCCTTTGTTAACCTATTTGGGGGAATGTTATGGCTCACATCTATGGAAAAGTTGAAACACCAGAAGATATTAGTCGGATTAACTGCACCATTAGAGACGAAATGCTTGAAGTAGAAACTCCTGAACAACTTACAGACTTAAAAAAGCGTTCCGATTATTTGTGCACATTAACCTTTTCTCCTTTCTGGAAAAAGAAGTTCGGTTCTACAATTGAGGATTTGAGAGAAGTTGCGTTAGCAGAAAATAGAATAACAGTTAAGCTTGCTAATTATGTTGCTCGATATAAAAACTGGGATAAAGTCTATTCGCCTTGGGGTAAAGATAAAAAGACAATAGATGAGCGTTTAAAAGAAATACCTGAAAGCGTTATTAAAGAGATAACCGAAAGTGTTGTTGATTTGAGGCTCTCTCCAGAAATTTTGGAAGAGTTACGCAGAACTTTCTGTGAGATAAGGAAAGCTATGATTCTTGCAGAAGACCAAGAGTTACTTGAAAGGTTGAAAAGGCAAAGTGACCTTATTGTTGCCGTGGTGCATCTTAGAGATTTTAAAGAGCGTTTTGCCGATGTTTTGGACAAAATAGAGAAGTTAGTAGAGGCTGAAGAGAAAAGAACTGTGAAACTTGCAAATATTATGGCTGCTGTTAAAGGGTGGCAGGTGGAGTTTGAGCTTTGGGATGAAAGCGATATTAGAGAAGATGAAACTCTTGAACAATACGTTGAAAGGCTTATGGAAGAAGAGGAAAAAGCTTCCAGATACGTTCCGACAGAAACTAAATATAAAGAGGGAAAAGTCCTTTGGCTTGTTTATTATCATTCAAAAAGAGATAGACATTTTGCCAAAAGAATCTATTTCCCGGGCAGTGCTAAAGATATAAAGATAGAAGGTCCTGGAAAGTTTGAAAACAGATTTGGAAGAAAAGTTTGGGGTGTAAAAATTGTTTATAAGGCAAAGGTTGCTCCTGCCGTTATTAGAATAGGTAAAAAGATAATTCACTTACCAGAAAGATGGGTAGAAAGAGTAAAAGTTGTTCCTCTGCCGAAAGAAGCTACTGAGGTTAAACTTTACGAGGAAAGACCTGAATTTGCTTATCCTGTTGCTTAAACTGTTTATGAGTGGGAGGTTCTCTACCTTTCACTCTTTTATCTATCAAGATGTTTTTGTAAAGAATTTCTCTTGTGTAGGGAAATACGTAGTTAGAAATTATCTTGCAGTTGTCGTATTTTTGTCCTTCGGTAGATAAAAAGAAAAATGAATTTAATTTCCACCCTGGAATTTCTAACGTTTTTCCTGTTATGGGGTGTGGGGTGATTATTGTAAAAATTAGAAGTAGTGTTGCTGGAATTAGCTGAAATTTTTGCTTTTCAAAGATTATTAATAGTAGAGTAATTAGTAGGGTGGTGGCAGATGCTATTAGCG
>JAMOPR010000257.1 GCA_027064485.1 Desulfurobacteriaceae bacterium
TTAAGAAAGGTAGGAATAACCTTGGTTTCATTAATCGCAAAAGGTTACAGAGGAGTTGTATTTAAAGGGAAAACATCAGACGGTAACCTGGTAGCTGTAAAATTTAAGAGGTCGGATGTAAACAAGGATGTTATAAAAAAGGAGTTACAGTTTTTGGAGTTTCTGGATGCTTTTGGTAAAAAGGTGGGCTTTTTAAATCCGGCTCCTAAAGTTTATACCTTCGATAGAGACTTTATCGTTCTGGAGCTTATAGAAGGTAAACCAATTTTGGAATTACAGGAAAAACGGTTAAAAGAAGCTCTTCTATCGGCTGTTGACGCTTGTTACTTTTTGGATTTAGCAAAAGTCCAGCACAACGAGATAAAGGGTGGGAAGCACCTTATCTTTGACGGTCGGCGGATAAGAATTATAGATTTTGAAAGCGCAAGTTTTTCCAAAAATCCGAGGAACCTTTTTCAGTTTGTAGGTTATTATTTAGTGGGTAAAAAACTTCTTCCCAATGTTAATTCGCAGAAACTTTTAGCTTTATTGAAGGATTATAAGGAAAGCCCGGAGATAGCCGTTAGAGAGCTTAAGAATTACTTAGAAACCGCTTAATTTTTTCGTAAATTTCCGGTAGTCTATCTATTAGTGCTTGGACTTTCCTCCACTCCTTGTAAGGTTTTACTGGAAATCCCGCATAAATTCCCGGTTCTTTTATGCTTTTTGTTATCCCAGATTTTGCTCCAACGGTGACGTTGCTTGCTATTTCTATATGACCAGCAACGCCGACTTTACCGGCTAACGTAACGAAGTCTCCTATTTTTGTGCTTCCGGAGATTCCCACCTGAGAAACTATAAAGCAATACTTGCCGATTTTTACGTTGTGTCCGATTTGAACCAAGTTGTCGATTTTCGTTCCTTCTCCAATTACGGTGTTGCCTATTGTTCCTCTGTCTATCGTTGTATTTGCACCTATTTCAACGAAATCTTCTATTACCACTCCGCCTGTTTGAGGGACTTTAAAAACTTGCCTTTCTTTTTTGCTGAAAGCGTATCCGAATCCATCTGAACCTACTACGCTTCCAGCGTGTATTCTTACCCAGTCTCCGATTTTAACGTTGTGGTAAATAGTAACGTTGGGGAAAATTACACAGTTGTTTCCTATTTCGCTGTTTTTCCCGATGTAAACGTTTGGAAATAGAGTAACGTTATTACCTATTACTGCGTTTTCGTCAATAACGACGTTGTCTCCTATGTAGCAGTTGTTTCCTATTTTTGCAGATGAAGAAATTGTAGCTTTGGAAGAAACGTGCGGCGAAGGTAGAGTCTCCGGGTAGAAGATTGAAAGCGCTTTTGCAAAGGCTACATAAGGTTCTTCGCAGATTAGTTGAGTAATTTCTACCTCTTTTATCGGTTTTTCAACTATTATTGCCGAGGCTTTGGTGTTTTTTAGATACTTTTTATACTTTGGATTTGTGAGGAAGGTGAGGTCACCTTCCTCAGCGTTTTGGATTTCTGATATACCTTTGATTTCTATTTCGCCGTTGCCCAAGAGTTCGCAGTTTAAAATTTGTGCCAGCTCTTTTGCCTTCACTACTGGGTGCTCTCCTTGTTATATAAGTTGATTATTGTTTTGGTTAAGTCGTATTTGGGGTCAGCGGAAATTATTCCAGCAGTTCTCTTGTCAACTATCATAGGTATTCCTTTCTCTTTACGATAGTTTTGGACGACTTTAATGACCTCTCTCAAAATTTCCTGAGTATATTTGTTTTCGAGTTCGGCAATTTGCTGTTGAGCGTTTTGTTGTTCCTGCTGGTAGGTTAGTATTTTCTGCTGGAGCAGGTTTTCTTTTTTCATTCTTGCTTGCTTGCTAAGAACAGGACTTTTAAGTTCTTGACGTAGTTTTTGAATTTCATCTCTAAGTTTTTTAAGCTTTTTAGAAAATTGTTGATATTTGGCATTTATTACAGACTTTGCCTGTTTACCCTTGTTGGAGTTTATCAGAATTTCTTGAAGGTCAACGTAATAAACTGCGAATGGTTTAACCTGTTTTTTTGTTGCAGCTAAAGATGGTGTAAATGTTCCAGCGCACGTTACTAAAGATGCAAGCAGTGCTGTTGCAATAAACTTTCTCATTTTTTCCTCCATTTATTTAGAAGTAACTTCCCATTCCGAAGTGCCATTCAGAAGAGCTTTCTCCTGAGCGTCTGTCAAGTTTCCAACCCAGGTCAAGTCTAATTGGACCCATAGGTGTTAATACTCTTAATCCGATACCGGCAGATTTTCTCATATCTCCCAGTTCGTATTTATCCCACCAACCACCACCTACATCTACAAACGTTATAAGGCGGAGCATTTTTGTTACATCGTAACCCAGTTGGAAATTGAATATCAATTCCCTGTTAGCACCTTCTGGGTCGTCATTTTTATCTTTTGGACCAGCTTCACCCCATCTGAATCCTCTAACTGTGCTATCTCCACCTACGTAGAACCTGTAGTCAATAGGTAGAGAAGATGTGTCGCCGAATGCATCGGCGTATCCTATTCTGGTGTGGAACGATGCTACAAAAGGTAGCTCTATATCTATTGGTAAGTCGTTAAGATTGAAGTAGTATGCGTAATCTCCTATGAATTTATAAAACTCCTTGTCGCTGCCAAAAGCGCTTGAAGCAAGTTGGGTTGTAAGCCTGTAGTATTTACCTTTATGAGGAAGGAATCTATTGTCCCTAACGTCTTTTGATATAAAGAATGTAGTTAAACCTATTGTTTCTGTTCCGGCTTCTTCTTTTATTAAGTCCGATGCATCTTCATCAATATCTGTTACTTTATCTCTTTCAATCAAATATCCTAAACCTACATGCCAGTCTTCCCAGATTCTCCTTGTTACCATTACGGAGAAACCGGTTTTTCTACTTGTGTAGGTAAAGTATTCGTTTCTTCTGTTATAGAGGCTAAGGGATAAGGTTTGAGGTTTATCAAGCCACCATCTGTGGTTGTAATCTATGTCAAAGTAGAATACTCTTGAACCTGCTTGAAGCGATACAGCTCCGGAATCTCCCGTTCCGAACATGTTCCCTTTAGAAACGCTTACCATTCCAACCAGTTTTGAAACGGAACTGTATCCTGCACCTACAGAGAACATACCTGTTAAGCGTTCTTTGAGGTTGACGTTTACATCAACTTTATTTTTATCTACAACTTTTGGCTTAACGTCAACGTTTTCAAAGTATCCGGTGTTAAACAACCTTCTTATGGACCTTTCAAGCCTTACGGTGTTGAAAATGCCCGTTTCGTAAAGGTCTAATTCTCTCCTTACTGTTCTGTCTCTTGTTGCTACGTTTCCATTGATGTTTATCCATCTAACGTATGCTCTGTTGCCCTCATAAATGTGGAAGATAACGTCTGCAGTGTGGGTTTTGGGATGGACTTTTACTTCTGGAGTGACGTTGGCGAAGATGAATCCAAGTTCTCCGTATTTTCTTGTTATTTTCCTTGCCACTTTGTCTATTAGTTTTTGGTTGAATGTTTTGCCGGGACGGACTTTTTTGGAAAGTTTCAATAATTCTTTTGAAGAAAAGAGTTTATTGCCTTCAAAAGTTATTTTGCCGAACTTGTATTTTTTGCCTTCACTGATTATTCTATAAACAACTTTGTAACATTTGCCTTTTTCCTTTATAACTTCCGGAAAAGCTACTTCCACATCGAGATATCCCTTTTCCTGGTAGAGCTTTTTAATATTTTCAACATCCTGAGCTAAATTGTCTTCAGATAGAGGGGCGTTGAAGCGTAGGTGTAGGATGGATTTTTCCTTTGTAGCTAAAACGTCTTTTATATCTCCAGAAGAGATATGTTTGTTCCCTACAATTTCTATGTCACAAACGTTAGCTTTTTGTCCTTCTTGGATTATAAATGTGACAACGGCTTTAGTAGGGGAAATTCTGTCTATTGTATAAACTACTTGGGTTCCCGGGTATCCTTTCTTGGCGTATATCTGCTGGATTTTCAATTTTAGCTCATCTAAAAACTTGTAATCTAAAGGTTTTTGAATTTTTTTATTCCCTTCTTCTTCCTCTTCTTCCTCACTTTTTGCCAATCCTAATTCCTCTTTTAGCTTTTGTGAAGATATGTGACTGTTGCCTTTGAATACTATGTCTGCAATTATCGGTTTTTCTTTGACGAAGTATCTCAGGATTAATCCTTTTTTTCCTTCTTCGACGTCAACAGATATGTTTTCAAAATATCCCAATTTGAATAGAGTTTTTATATCTTTAGCTACCAATTTTGGTGAATAGGGCTTACCTGGCTTTTCTGATATGTAGTAAAGAATTGTGCTCTTGGGGACAGATTCGTTACCTATGATTTCAACTTTTTCGACAATTTTTTCGCCGTTATCGGCGAAAGATAGACTTGTAAAGGAAAAGAGAAAAAGTATCATTAAAATGACCTTTTTCACAGTCAGCCTCCGCATTGTTGTGTTTTGGAATGATAGCATAACTATTTAGGTAGGTATATTTTAAAGCACGTTCCCTTTCCTTCTTCACTTTCAACTTCTATCTTGCCGTTAAGCTTTTCTGTTGCCAATTTTACTATGGATAGACCAAGTCCTGTCCCGCCCAATTTTCTTGAACGTGAACGTTCCACCCTGTAAAACCGTTCGAAAATAAAAGGAATGTGGGATTTTGGAATTCCTATTCCAGTATCGCATACGGATATTTCTATTTCATTTTTCAACTCTTTAAAGGTTACTCTAACGTTTCCTCCTTCTTTGTTATATTTAATAGCATTATCTATGAGGTTTTTCATGATGGCGTGGAGCATTTTCTCGTCTGTTTTGACTTTCGCGTTTTCCGGGATATCTGTTTCTATCTTTACATTTTTTGATTGAGCGATTTCGGATAAGTCTGAAATCAGTTTTTGAATGAAAGCTTTAAAGTGAATTTCTTTTAAGTTTACTTGAATTCCGACGTTTTCTAACTTGGATAGCGTAATCAGGTCTTCAATTAGTTGTTCCATATATTTAACTCTTTCCATGGCTTTATTTATGAATTTCTTTGCCGTTTCTCTATCTTTGCATTCTTCTTCCAATGTTTCTAATGATAGTTTCATAGCTGCTAAGGGAGTTTTTAGCTCGTGGGATACGTTTGCTATAAAATCTTTTTTTAGAGTTTCATATTTTTTTATTGTTGTTAGGTCTATTAGTAGAAGGACTTTTTCATCCATGTCTGAGCCAAAAATTACCTGCACGTATTTGTCTCCTATTTTCTTTTCCTGCCAAGCGCGGTAACTTTCATTGAAATTTTCGTTAATCATTGTTACGACGTCGAAGTTTTTGATTGCTTGGTAAAAGTATTTGCCTTCATCTTTGGGGGATATGCCTAATAGTTCTCTTGCAAAGCGGTTTGTAAAAATAATTCTTCCGTAAGGGTCCATAATTACTATGCCTTCTTTTATCAAACTTAGAGCTCTTGAAAGAAGTTTGATTTCATTCTGATTAATATTGCTTTTCTTTTCCTTTTTGCGTTTTTTTCTTAACGATTCTATAAGTTTTTCCCTTTTTTTTCTTTCTGTGACTGCTACCCACACAGATATAAGGCATGTAATAATTAAAAGTATTATGATTGATGTAACTATCGGATTCATGGTTCTTTCTCCGATGAAAGCTGTATGAATTATAACTTGGTAAAATGGATTAGGTAACCGTTTTTGGGAGAGTTAATGAAGAATAAGGAGCTTGCATCGATATTTGAAAAATGGGCAGATATACTGGAATTTATGGGGGATAATCCTTACCATATAAGAGCTTATAGGAATGCTGCCCGTTTAATAAACGATTTGTCTGAAGATATTGAGGTTTTGGCTAAAGAGGGGAAACTCTCAAAATTGCCCGGTATAGGTCAAAGGCTTCAGGCAAAGATTTTGGAGTTTTTAAAAACCGGAAAAATTGAAGAGTTTGAGAAGTTGAAGGATAAAGTTCCGGACACAATATTTACGCTTCTTGATATTCCAGGCGTTGGTCCTAAAACGGTTAAGCTTCTCTATGAGGAATTAGGCATAAGAAGCGTTGAGGACCTGAAAAGAGCAATAGAGAAGGGGGAACTCTTAAAGTTGCCTGGATTTGGTCCAAAGAGGGTAGAAAAGATTAAGAAAGGGATAGAGCTTCTTGAGAAATCCGGGGGAAGAATACTGTTGGGCGTTGCTGTGTTTATTGCAGATAGAATTATTGAGCAGCTAAAAAGTCATTCGGCTGTTAAAAGAATTTCTGTTTGTGGTTCTACCAGGAGGATGAAAGAAACTGTTGGAGATATAGATATTTTAGCCACAGGAAAGAACCTTGAGATAATAGAAGCTTTCGTTAATTTGCCTAACGTTAAAGAGGTTCTCTGGAAGGGAACGAAAAAGGCAACTATTATAGTTGAGGAGGGAGAACAGGTTGATTTAAGAGTGATAGAGCCAGATTCTTATGGTGCTGCTCTTCAGTATTTTACAGGTTCTAAAGCTCACAATATACATTTGAGAACTATTTGTGTGAAAAAGGGTTTAAAGCTTAATGAATATGGATTGTTTAAGGGAGAAGAAAGAATTGCAGGGAGAACTGAGGAGGAAATCTACGAAGCTTTGGGTATGGATACTCCGCCTCCAGAAATCAGAGAGGATACCGGTGAGATAGAGGCAGCGCTTGAACGTAAACTTCCTGAGCTAATAGGTTACGGTGAAATCAGGGGTGATTTGCATATTCATTCCCGGTGGAGTGACGGAGCATCTACAATAGAAGAAATAGTAAGAAAAGCTATTGAAATGGGTTATGAGTATGTGGGGATAAGTGACCATTCAAAATCTTTGAAGGTGGCTAATGGACTATCAGAAGAAGATGTGTTGAGAAGAAACTACGAAATAGATAAGTTGAATGAGAAGTTTGCCGGGAAGATAAGGATTTTGAAAGGTATGGAGGTGGATATTTTGCCGAATGGTTCTTTAGATTATGATGATGAGCTCTTGAAAGAGCTTGATTTTGTCATAGCTGCCGTTCATTCAAGATTTTCTCAGGATAATACTGAAAGGATAATTAAAGCGATGGAGAATCCTTACGTTAATATTATTGCTCATCCAACAGGTAGGGTGATTGGTCAAAGGGAAGGATATCCTGTTGATATAGAGAAGATTATGGATAAAGCTGTTGAAACGGGAACAGCTTTAGAAGTTAATTCCTACTATAACAGGCTTGATTTGAGTGCAGCGCACTGTAGGTTGGCTGTTAAGAAGGGAGTTAAATTGGCAATTAATACCGATTCTCACCATGTTGACCATATGTGGATGGTGAAGTTGGGAGTTGGAACAGCGAGGAGGGGTTGGGTTGAAAGGAAGGATGTTGTAAATGCTTGGGGTTTGGGGGATTTTCTCGCTTTTGTAAATAAGAAAAGAAGTGTGTGAAAAAATTTCCTTGTTTTTGAAAGTTGGAGGTATTAATATAGATTGCAAAGAGCAGGAGGATTTAGATGGGAGGAGCGAATGCCGACTATACCTATTGAATTATATGAACTTTTTGAGAGAAAGCTTGGGAAAGAAGAAGCAAAAGAGGCTCTAAAACTTATAGAGCAAGTATTTGAGACGGTTGAAGAGAAGGCTAGAGAGCAAAAATCAGTAGTCAAGGCTGAGTTAAGGGATGAACTTAGGAAAGAACTTGCGACTAAAGAAGATATTTCTTTGGTTGAACGAGAGATTGAATTGGTTAGACAGGAACTTGAAACTGCAAGACAGGAACTGAAAGGTGAAATAAAGACTTTGGAAGAAAGAATAAAAAGATGGTTGGTGATACTTGGTTTTTTGATAGTTATAACGAATCAAAATACCGTTTTGTTTTTATTAAAACTCATTGGTGTTTTAAAATAAAATTCTTATTTGCTGTTTAATATAGAGCGGGCTGCTGCAGAAATTGTTAGAGGGTCTTCTCCTTCCAACAGGTATTTCATGTATCCTACAAATGCAACCATAGCGCCGTTGTCGGAGGT
>JAMOPR010000258.1 GCA_027064485.1 Desulfurobacteriaceae bacterium
GAAAGGAAATCTTCCGCCTCTATGCACATTTCTATTTCGTGGGGGTTATTAAACTCAGGATACTCCAAAGACTCAAACAGGGATATGGTAGCTTTAATCTCAGGAATAACTTTGTATAAATCTTCCTTTACCCTCTTTAAATCATCAACCGAAGGAACAGATTCAAAACCCCCAGGCAGAATATTTTCACCGTGAATTGTTTTTCCACCTATAAGTTTCATTATCTTGTTACCAACGTCTTTAATGAAAAATCCCCTCTTCACCACGTTCGGATAATCCTTAGCCATCGCAATGGCAGAAGGGTATCCCATATAGTCAGGAAGCGCCAAGAAGTAAAGATGAAGCGCATGGCTCTCTAAATATTCACCAACTGCCAGCAATTTCCTCAAAGCCTTAATTTCCGGCGTAACTTCCAATCCAAATGCATCCTCAACGGCAGCGCAGGAAGCAAGCCTGTGAGAAACGTAGCAAATCCCACAAATTCTTGAAACAATTTTTGGAATCTCCGTCCAGAGTCTATCTCTTGTAATAAATTCAAAGAATCTCGGACCTTCAGTAAAGCGCAACCTAATTTCTTTTAACCTCTCATTCTCAAAAACGATGTTGACCGCACCGTGACCTTCAACACGAGTCAAGTGGTCTATATTAAGCTCCTTTCTCATTTCTGCGCTCCTCGTCATTTACTTTAATCTCTCTTCCCTGATAACCCCTAAACACCTTCAAGAAAGCAACAGCATCCTTTTCAGAAAGACCGTTTTCTTGAAGAATCTTCAACATCTCTTTAAAGTTAGGGAAATCACAGTTACCGCGGCATCCCTGACACCCAACACCTTGAGACGTGCAAGGAGCTCCACATCCAGCGTAAGTAACAGGACCTTGACACGGAATACCTTTCAGAGTCAAACATTCAGTCTCCGAAAGTTTACACTCGTGACAAACAGGAATTTTCGGGAAGAACGGCTTAACCCCGTTAAGGAGGGAAGAAACAGCGTAAACGAACTGCCTCTTATCAACTGGGCAACCGGGCAGTTCGTAATCAACCTCTACGACCTCTGAAACAGCACGGGGTTTTGAAACTTTCAAAAAGAGTTCCGTTTTCCCGTAAACAGTTTTGAGCATCTCTTCTAAAGATGCTTCATCGTTCTTTTGTGCCTGAACCCCACCGTAGCAGGCGCAGGAACCAATTGCCACTAAAATCTTAGACTTCTCTCTTGCCTTCAAAACTTTTGCCTCATCTTCTTCCGTTGTCACAGAACCTTCAACGAACATAACGTCAAACTCTTCGTCAAAAGTGTTGTTATCCTGCGCCAACGGGAAGTAAGCAAACTCCACCTTTCCTATAAGCTTCATCAAGGCATCCTGACAGTTAAGAATCTCACACTGACATCCTGAACACCCTGTTAATCCCATTATCCCTATCTTCACCATCACAGCATCTCCGGAAGGTTCTTTGTATCCCAAAGTGGGAATATAGGTCCATCAACACAAGTAAATTTGTATCCAATTTGACAGTGACCGCACTTACCAATACCGCATTCCATCTTTCTTTCAAGAGAAACAAATACCTGACTTTCAGGATAACCGTTTTTCAGCAACTCCTTACCAATAAACTTATAAGCAACCGGCGGTCCACAAACTGCAACGTAAGTATCTGCAGGGTCTAAATCCACTTCTGGAATCAGCTCCGTCAAAAGACCTTCCCTGTCTGTCCAAGCTCTATCTTCTTCATTTTCAATTTTGTCAAGAATATAAAGGCACTTAACGTCAGGTCTTTTCCTCAAACGCCTCATTTCCTCTTTGTAAAGAACGCTCTCGTAATTCCTCGTTCCATAAAGAATGTAAACTTCCTTGTAGAGAGGACGTTTGTCTAAGATATACCAGATGAGGGAACGCAAGGGTGCAAGTCCCAATCCACCGGCAATTATGAGGACATTATGACCTTCCATAATTTCTACCGGGAAACCGTTACCGTAAGGTCCTCTAATAGCCACCACATCGCCCGGTTTCATCTGGTGCAGAACTTCCGTTTTCCTTCCCACCTTACGAACGGTTAACTCTATGGTTCCCTTCCTGGTAGGAGAAGAGCAGATGGATATTGGAATTTCTCCCGCTTTGGGAACCGTAATCATTACGAATTGACCAGGTATGTGCTCCCAGGTTTCGTTTAACTTTTCATCAAGGAAAGAAAAGGAAAACCTCTTGTGCCCTGGCGCCAACTCTTCGACATCTGTAATCAGCGCCTTGTGGGGCAGTAGTGGGTCACCCGGTAAAGGCTTATTCAGCAACTTTTCTAAGCTCTTCTTCATCGGCAGTCCCTCTCAACTTCTTTATTGTTTCAATCATACTTATTTTTGCCGGACATTCTGCGCTGCAGCGCCCACAACCAACACACCCAAGTTTTTCAATCTGGTAAGGATAACCAACAAACTTGTGATAGTAGCGATGTTTAAATCTACTTGCTCTTGTAGGCTTAAAGTAATGTCCCCCAGCAACCAGGGAATAGTATGGATACTGACAGGAAGTGGTAAACTCTACCCTGGTTACAGTCTTTCCATCTAAAGATGGAACATCCATCTCAGTATAGCAGAAGCAGGTGGGGCAAACGTTAGTGCACGTTCCACATCCCAAACACCTTTCCGCCTCTTCTTCCCAAACAGGCGAGTCGTATTCGAGCTCAATAACTTGAGAAATTCTGCCCAAATCGGGAAGGTTTTTAAAATCAAACAAACTTTTTTTGAATGAGGAACTTTTCTTGTAAAGGTCTAAATCTTCGTCAGTAATTTCTCTGAAAAATTCTTTCATATTGAGGATAATTTCATCACCCTTTGTGCTTCCTATGGTGACAAAGTAATTATCGCCAATGTCTGTTAAGAATAAATCCCAGTTAGCACCATCAGGGAAAGCAGTTCCCGTTGACATGCAGAAGCAATATTCATCAGGTTTACAGGAAATACCGATGAGAACAGTTTTCTTGCGAACTTCCAAATAGCGTGGGTCTGGATTTTCTTTTAGATAAACAGAATCAAGAATGGAAATCCCGTGAAGGTCACAAGAGTGAATGCCAAAAATTATTTGCGGTTCTGCTTTAAACGAAGAGGAAAAGTCGAGAGTTTCTGCGTCGTAGGTGTATCTCTCTCTCCTGTATGGAACCAGAAACTTCTTTGGCGGCAGGATGGTTCTGGTGTAAGAAAGCTCTACCTTTGACACGTCACCTATAACGTCAAAGTAAAACTTCTCCTGCTTTTTAACAGGAGCAATCAGTTTACCCAAATTTTTTAGCCCTTCCAGAAAACCACGCAAGTTTTCTTTTGGAAGCACTCTTGCCTTATCGATGTGGAACTCCAACTTTCTCGTCCTCCCTATGATGTTTAGTTACTTATATTAAAAAAACTCTATGAAGTCAAGATTGAAATCTACTATTATTCTATCATACAAATACAGAATCTTCCAAGTGTTTCTTTCGCAGTTTCAATCCCTTCAAGGAAATTTTAAAATAGTGAGAAATTTTTATGATTTTTTAGGGAAACAAAGTTGAAGGTCCAGGTAAAAAGAATTTACTCAAACAAAAGAACATCGGGTTTCAAAGTCACCTATCAAGACAAAATGCCCTACTTTTTGAAAGTTTTTCACCATCCGCTAAGTTTAAAAGGAATTGCATCGCCCTTATTGTCTTTAAGCCGACCTGAAAGGGAATTTAAATTCTCTCGCATTTTAAGAGAAAAGGGATTCCCCGTTCCCAACGTTTTAAAGTTTTACTGTAGGAGGGTGGGGGGGATTTTTCCCGTAAATATAGGATACACGAAATCTATTTACCTTGAAGGATTGGTAACCTTAGACAAACTCACCCCAAACAAAAATTTTGAAAAATTTTTGGAAGAATCCATTCTTCTGCTTGCCCGTCTTCACCGTTCAGGTTTCATTCACAAAGACATCTCTCTGTCAAATTTAGGAATTTACAACGGGAAGGTCTTTATGATAGACCTTGAAGGAGTTTATCGCTCTTTTCCCACACCGCTTGTAAAATGGAAAAATTTGGTAAACTTCATTAACGACGTCCTCAAGCACAAGGTGAAATTCAACGCCGAAGAAATATTAAATTTGTATTTGAAAGAAACGAAAACAGGAATAATAGGAAAAAACTACCTGTATTCTAAAATCGTTAACCTAATAGAGAAACAAGCTAAAAAGTTAACTGAAGAAGAAATTTAGCGAAAAAAAGAACTTTCCATTATCCTCAAATAACCCTTTTAAAAGCCTAAAACATTTATCGTGATTTCACTTTACAAGCTGAAAAACAAAGGTCGAAAAAAGATGTTTTTAACCAAAAATTAGAAATTATTTAAAAATCACACTAACCCACCTAAATTACTCTATAAACTTCATCATCAATAACTAATTCTCCACTAATAGTCTCCAAAATCATACCTTTCGCGACTTCTTTAGGTAGTTCTTTCAAAAACTTTTTCATCCTCTTTTTAATCTTATCTTTCAGCATAGGTCGAACCACCATTTCTAATGGAAGCTCAATATTCACATAACCTTTAAAAGGAACTTTTATCCTTAGCATAAACAACCTAAAAGTAAAAACCAACTGGAATTTAAGATTCATCTATCTTCTCCTTTATAATTTGTCAACTTTTTAATCGCAACTTTTGGACAATATACCCCAAATAGTGTCCTACTTTAAACTTAAAATATCTTTAAACTATTTAAAAGGAGGTTAAAATGAATGAAAAGTTCAATGAAGAAAAAGCTCATAAAATTATTAAAGAGAAAGCCCAAAAGATAAAAGAAGAAGACATCAAAAATGTAATTGAAAAGGAAGAAGAAATAAAAAACAAAATTAAAGGTCCTTTAACAAAATACCTTGAAGATATTAGATTATTCTTTTCTCTCCTAAAAGATTTCATTAGCGGAGAATACAAAGAAGTTCCTTGGTTTACAATCGCAGCAATTACTGCATCTCTTCTTTACATTTTAAATCCTTTCGACGTAATTCCAGACTTCATACCAATAATTGGTCAGCTCGACGATGCAATTGTAGTCTCAGTATGTCTAATGCTAATAGAAGAAGACTTAGAAGCTTACAAAAATTGGAAACTATCAAAAAAACTAACCAAAGGAGGATAAATGCTCATAAAAACTAGCGCCCTTTCCCTTCCATCTATCCAAAAAGGAAAAATACACCTTACAATCGTTGAAAGAGAAGATAACAACATAATT
The DNA here is from genome assembly GCA_027064485.1 of Desulfurobacteriaceae bacterium. GTDB lineage: Bacteria > Aquificota > Aquificia > Desulfurobacteriales > Desulfurobacteriaceae > Desulfurobacterium_B. The sequence goes on from JAMOPR010000258.1 coordinate 5,224, forward strand.
CAATCAACAAACATGGAATTCAAAGTTGAAGTATGTAACGCAAACAGAACCTATATAACCTATTGGATTAATGACAATTTTCCCAAAAGTTTTATCAAAACTTTCTTCGGCACCGAAGCAGAAATAACAAAGTAATAGTGAAAAAGGAAAATAAAAATGTTTGATTCTTTAATTAAACAACTAATACTTAAAACAGGTATTATCAAAATCCCCACCTTCGGCCGCTGTCCGAAGTGTGGGTTTCCCCTCAAACTAATAGGAACACCCTTTGGCAAATTTGTAGTTTGTTCCAATATGAAATGACCCTACTCTAAAAAACTCTAGCAAGCAAAGTCATGTATCCTTTTAACAGAGTAGGCGGAATAGTCATAGCAATAAGCTGGATTTTTACAGTAATATGTTTAATCTGCTTTTTCAGTATAAATATTACTTTCTGGTTGGCAGTAAAAGTCTTCCTTTTCTGGTTATTCGGTCTCTTCTTATTTCGACTTGGATATCTACTCTCTATTAAGATATATGCATCAAAAATCGTGAAAAAGTTAAAGAAGGTATCAAACTTTGAAGAGGAAGTTTCCGTTATAGTTATTGACTCGCCAATTCTAAATGCCTTTGCATTTAGAGACAAGTTAATTAAAGGAAAACGATACATAATGATAACTTCTGGTATTGCTAATTTATGCACAAAAGAAGAACTTAACTTTGTCATAGCTCACGAATTTGCCCATCACAAAGAAAACCACTTTTTAACTACAATTATCAGCAAATTAGCTTTTCCAGCACTAATATCAATAGTGTCGATTTTCACTTCATCTGTTGTAACCGCTGCAATTACTATGCCCGTTATGGCGATAAGCTCATTTATTCTTAGAAGACAAGAATATGAAGCTGACAAAATTGGTTGCGAATTGTTGAGAAAAGCTGGCATCAACTACAATGCAATCAGTTTTTTTAAGAAGCTGGAAAAAATTCTAGGTAAAAATGAAAGTAAAATGAATAAAGTTATAGAATTTTTTGTAGCAGACCACCCATCTTTGCAAAAAAGAATTGAAAAACTTTCCAGACTAAAATTTTAGAAACAAGCTATACGAAGAAAATATTAGTTAATTAATATTTTTTCTCATCTTGTATTTCTATGTCTATGCAGAACAACTTTAATTTTTCCTTCTATCTCTTTTACTTTAAATTTTGCATAATTTTCTTCCTGTTTGAGGATACTTTGTATAATATTCAAAAGCGTCAACCTAGAGAATATTTCCCAGTTTACTCGAATTTGCTCTTCTGAAAAAAGTTCCTTATACTTAGGATTGTTAATCTGAGCTATAAACTCTTTTAACGATACTTTGAAAGAGTTTACTATTTGTTCCTTATAATTCACAGGAACACCTAAATCCTTAATCAAATCTGAAAGTAAGTCTAAAATAACGCTACAGAAAATTTCTTCTGAATTTACAGTAAATTTAGGAAATACAAATGGAAATTCATTTTTTACTATTTCTAATAGATTAGGTAAACGTTCAGAATAGAATAGTTGGAAATTTAGAGAACTCATCACTTTTTCTAAAATAATTTTCTTTTTTTGGTCATATTCCTTCGACAATCTGTCAATTTCTTCTTTTATATATTGATCTTTTTTAGCCGATATTTTATTAATAACCTTGATAAGCCGTTCCCGTTCTTTCAGGTATTCAGAATTAGTAGAGGAGCTCAACACTTTAAACCTAAAAATCTTAGATTTTCTATCATTATTTCTCTCTTTTGCAAATAAAAATTTTGCCAGAATGATTTCTTTTAAACTCCTACACTTTTTACCTGTACTAATCTCAATTACATAGCTCTTGACAGACCCATGCCGTCTTTTCTTTGCCAGATACCCTTTCTTCGAATCCTTTTCTAGTTTTTTCTCTATAAAAAGTTCAAATTTCCCTTCTTCTAAATTTTTCAACCACACCTTAAAATTTTCTATAAATTTATCGTCCGCTTTTTTAAGAGCTTCTAAAACCCTTTTAGCCGAATAAAAATACTTAGCACTAAAAAACTGCTTAACTTCCGACGCTTCAAAATTTTCCTCAATCTCTTTTAATTCTCTTTTAGGTTTACTATCTGCTTTATTAAATACTAAATACCATTCCTTTGCTGAAGAAAGTTTCTTAAGTTCTTTAATTTTTTCAATAGTACTTTTTTCAAGAGTTCCCCTTTGAATATCTTGAATGAACAATATAACATCCGCTCGTTTAACTGCTATTTCCTCTGTAATCTTCTCATCCTGAGGATTTTTCTTATTGTCAAAGCCCGGAGTATCATACAGCTCAATATTCTTCAACACCGGTGAAGGATACCTATACTCAAAGAAATAAGCTCTACTTCTCTCCATATTAGTTATTTCATGCTGACACTTAGAATAATACTCCTCTCTACTAATAGGTTTTTTCCTTTTTTCTTCTATCAAGAAAATTTCCTCAGAATCTCCATACACAAATTTAGTAACAGAAGAAGTAGTAGGATTTACTTTTACTGGACAAACTTCTGCTCCCAAAAGAGAATTTATAAATGAAGATTTCCCGCTTGAAAAATTACCTATCACAGCAACTTTTACCTTCGAATAGCCTTCATATTTACTCAACTTCAACTTAAACAGTTTTAATGCTAACTCTTCAAGTTCAAGCAATTCTTTTTCAAAATTTCTATT
>JAMOPR010000259.1 GCA_027064485.1 Desulfurobacteriaceae bacterium
CTTTGCCACTTATCTTGGTCACCAGCTTCGGTAACGGAAACGTTAAACTTTTTCTTAATCCGTTCAATTACCCGTTTGACAACAGCCCTTTTCTCTTTTAAAGAGTGTGCTTGAGGAATAAAGAGATGAAGCTCCAAAATTCCTATTACGACGCTCATCTTTGCCCCTCAAGAATTAAAAACTTTGTTCCACTCCTGACGAATGGAATCTCTTATATCCATGTAGTCTTTTCCTTCTTTCATAGCTTTTTCTATTGCCGGTGAAAATATTTTGTAGTAAAAATCCTCCCCCATCCTCCTAATTATCTTCTCATCAAACTCTGCCGCAGAAGCTATCTTTTCCCACCACTTTTCTTTAGTTTTCCCCTCAACGTATGCTTTGGTAGCTCCCCTATATTTTAACCTGTGCCCGAAGAATTTCCTTGCAGCAACAACTTTAGCAACGGCAAGCCCGTATGCTTTGGCATCATCGTTGGAAAATCCGTATTCCTTTTCTGCTTTAAGTCTGTTCCACTCTGCAAAAACGTCGAATCTTCTGATAGGAGCAAGGGGCTCAATTTTGTTGCTCATTTTTACTCCGCGTAGTTTTTATGCCGTTTCATCAGGTAAACCCATCCCAAAGCTGCCAGCACTCCTGACATTAAAAGTAGTATCAGGTGGAAATAAAAGGCAACGGTTAAAGCGTAGGGGGCGTTTAGTCCTAAAAGTTTTAAGCCTCCTACTATGCCGGCTTCGTAGGTTCCGAAACCTGCAAAGCTGTGAATCGGTAGGATTGTAGTCAGTTCACCGAACGTGGAGGCAAAAACTGTTTGAGAGTAAGATAGATTTAGTCCTCCTCCTTTCAGGATAAAGTAGAAAGAGGCAAACTTTACAAGCCAGGTGGTTAGGGAGTAGAGGAGTAGTCGGGCTACCTTTTCAAAGGATATAAAAGTGCCGGCAAAAGTTAAGACAGCGGTGATGATAGAAAATTTAAATTTTAATTTGTTCAAAAGTTTCACAGTTAGCCAGAAAGCAGCAAGTAGAAAGATTATGATTAGCAGTGAAAACCATATTAGCTTTTTATTCTGGAAAGCTACTGCAAATACAGAAACGGTGAAGATTGCCGACAGGGACAAAAGGTCTAAAAATCTCACAAATAATAAGGCAGTTGAAGAAGCGTGAGTTTCGATACCAAACAATTTTTTCAAAATTATGGGGAAAGAAGCTTCTCCCGAGCGGAACGGTAAGACGTTGTTAAAAAACGTGTGAACGCTCATAACCGCCATCATTTCAGGAACGGAGATAGAAGGAAAAATAGTTGAGAATCTTAAAGCCCGGAAGTAGTAAGTGAGTGCATACAGCATTAAAGAAACAGAAACGAATTTTAAATTAAGATTTTCAAATATTTCGGGCAGTTTACCGAAGACGTTGTAACGCCACAAAAAGAATAGGAACAGAGCTAAAATTAAAATAGGAACTAAATATTTACTTTTCTTCAACGTTTATGGTTCTCCCGATTACGTATGGTGTTTTGTTTTGCGATTCATAATAGATTCTCATCAAAACTTCACTTATTATTCCGGTAGTAAACATCTGTAATCCCGAGAGGATAAAGAGAACGGAAATTGTTAAGAGCGGTCTGCCTCCTATTGAATGACCAGTTAACTTTAGCGCTACAAGGTAAAGGAACAGACCACCGCCTATAAGTAAAAGGATTAATCCTAATATTCCGAAGAAATGTATAGGTTTCTGCATGAATTTCTTTAAAAACCAGATGAAAAATAGGTCTACAATAACTTTAAAGGTTCTTGAAATTCCGTATTTCGATTTTCCGTAGATTCTTGGATGGTGCTTTACAGGGATTTCTATTATTTTGGACGTAGAAGTTACTGTTGAGGCTAAAGCAGGGATAAACCTATGGAGTTCTCCGTATAGACGTAATCTCTTTATAACGCTGCTCCTGTAGGCTTTTAAGGTGCAACCGTAGTCGTGTATTTTAACGCCGGTAATTCTTCCTATGAGCCAGTTGGCTATTTTTGAGGGTAATTTTCTTGAAATGGCGGCATCTTTCCTGTTTTTCCTCCAGCCGCTGACAACATCGTAACCTTCCTCTATCTTTTCGAGGAGCCTTGGTATATCTTCAGGGTCGTTTTGCAGGTCTCCGTCCATTGTGATGATTACATCGCCGGTTGCAAAATCCATTCCTGCCATCATTGCCGATGTTTGTCCAAAGTTCCTTGCAAATTCAACTACTTTTACCTTTTTATCTTTTGAGGCGATTTCTTCAAGAATTTCCCTTGTCCTGTCGGTGCTTCCGTCGTCAACAAATATTATTTCATACTCTGCATTTAAGTTCTCAAGAACTTTTTTAAGCTTTTCGTAGAGAATAGGAACGTTTTCCTCTTCGTTAAAAACGGGGATTACGATGGAAACTTTTTCTATTTTTCCCATTTTCTACTCCCGTTAGTATTAGAGATAATAACCAAAGAATGCTTCGTTATCAGCTCTTTTCTTTTATCGATAACTTTAAACGGTGCGTGTAGTTTGTTTAACCTGTTTTCCCTCGTAACTATGTAAACGGGTGTATTGCTTTTCAGTAGCTTTTCTGCTTCTCTGAAGCCTATGCTTTTGAGCTGACCTTTTCTAAAACCGTAAACTATTTCGGGGCTTTCGTAGCTGAGAAAGTAAAACTTACAGTTTTTACACTTTAGAGCTATTTCTCTTAACTCTTTTGCAATTACAGGTTTTGCTCTAAACGGTTGGAGCGTGGGTAAAGTAACCCACTTAAATAATATCATAGCCAGTATGAACGAAATTGTTATTGGTTTAAGGTAACTGTCTTTCTTTAGTGCGTAAATTGCACCTATTAAAGGTAGAATAAGGGGAACCACTCCAAGTAGATTCCAGCCTTTATAGATGAAAAATGCAGTTCCTGCTGCGAGTAGAACAAGAAATAGTAAAGCGGTGAGGATTATAGGTATTTTGGATTTTTCTTTTCTTAGATACCACGTGATTATAACGGCGAATGCCGGGAAGGATGGTAACAAGTAATGTGCCAGTTTAGTATGGGCAGTTTGGAAGAAAATAAAAACGCCGAAAAACCAGCAAAAAGAGAACATAAGAATGTTATCTGTGAAGATTTCTTTATCCTTCCACGCTCTGTAAACGGCGAAAAAGAAGAAGAAGGAAAACGGAAGGTATAGCCAAAAATAGTTGGCAAGATAATACCACCATTCTGTAGGGTGTCCCGGAACTTTCCCGAGGAATCTGTGAATGTTGTGAAAAATGATGAACTCTTTAAAGAATTCGTAGCCGTGCTTGTAGAAAATTGCTCCATACCACGGTAGAACAACGGCTGAATAGATTAAAAAGCCGGAAAACCAAGGAATTTCTTTTATTGTTTTTGTTAGGTCGCGCCTCAAGATTAGGTAAATAATAGCTATAAGTCCCGGAAGGACTAAACCAACTGGACCTTTAGTTAGCGTTGCGAAGCCGCTAAATAGGAATGCCAGTAGGTAGAACTTTTTAGATTTTTCATTGTAGCCTTCGTAAAATGCGATAAGTGAGGCTGTTATGAAAAAGGTTAAAACTATGTCGGGCATGGCTACCGAGGACATTACCATGAAATCAAGGAGTGAAAGTAGAACCATTGATGACCAAAAGGCGAAGTCTTCATCTTTCCTCCTGATGAGCCACAGGTAGAGCAATAGAACTGTTAAAACTCCGAATATAGAGACGAAAAACCTTCCGCCGAATTCGTTAACTCCAAAAAGCTTATAACCGGCAGCGATTATCCAGTAAATTAGAATGGGCTTGTCAAAGCGATATTCGTAGTTGTAGTAAGGCGTTATGTAATCGCCGCTGTTTACCATTTCTCTTGCGGCTTCAAGGTATTTCGGTTCATCTTTATCAAAGGTTGTATAAAAACCGTTAGGTAGTGTTAAAAGAATGAAGGAAATTACGGCTAAAATCCAGAATCGTTTGCTTCTCATTGCTTGAAATCCTTTAAAAGCTGCAATTTTCCAGTGAGAGTTTACCATGCAAACGTTGATACTGCAAACGGGCAAAATGATATATTTACCTTGCCATGAAGACTTATAAAAAACTTTTAAAGTGTTCTACGTGCGGTAACGTAGGTGAATTTGAATACATAGGTTCTCGGGATGTAAACAAAAAAGGTGATGTGGCTGACATTGTGGGAAATAAGAGTATGTGGATTAGTTATTTTAGGTGTCCAAACTGCGGAAGTGTTGAGGTGGATTTTCATCCTATCGGCGAAGAACCAGATATTCCGTCAGAGTTCTTTAGAGAGGTAAGTGGTGATAGAAAAGAAAACTCTTAAATATACCTTGATTCTCCTCTTTTTTTCTCTTTCTGCAAATTTAGGCACTTTTACTCTGCATCACGAAGAGCCGAGAAGGGGAATAATAACCTTTGAGATGCTTAAAACAGGTGATTTCTTTCAACCTACCGTTTTAGGGCAGCCTTACTTTAAAAAGCCTCCCCTCCACGAATGGGCAACTTCTTTAACTTCATTTATTGTAGGGCACGTTTCTGAATTTACGCTTCGATTTCCTTCTGTTTTAGCTGTTTTATTGACCTCTCTGCTGATTTACTTCTTCGGGAAGAGGTTTTTGGATAGGAAAGTAGCTCTTTTTGGAGCGCTGATATATCCTACGTTTTTTGTTGTTCTTTTCGGATATTCTACTAAGTGCGAACCGGACGTTATCTTTTCTTTGGCAGTGTCTTTATCCATTTTTTCGTGGTTTTACTTCATGAAAAAGAATAGAGTTTTAACCGCTTGGATTGTGGGATACTTTTTTGCTTCTTTAGCTTTACTTACTAAAGGATTACCTGCCGTTCATTTCTTTTACATTTCCGTCATTTCTTACGCAGTTGTTTGGCGAAAAGAACTTAAAAAAATCCTCACCCCCTTCCACCTTTTAGGCGCAATCATAGGTTTGATACCCTTTGCGGCATGGCTTTTTACAGTTAACACAGAAAAAGCGTTACTCACGTTAATATACGAAGTCATTGCCAGAGCTCCCGAACATCACTCAATCGCCTTTATAGTTAAAAAGTATCTATCTTTTCCCTTTAGACTAATAGCGGCGACCGTTCCCTGGTCTTTAATAGTCGTCTATTACTATTTTAAAAAGAGACTTTCTCTCAAACCCGTTCTTGGAAATGAAATTATAAAGTTTTTGCTACTTTCCTCTCTTTTAAACATTGCCGTTTACTGGGTTTTTCCCGGAAGTAGGTTGAGATACGTAATACCGGCACTCCCTATGTTGTCTATCGTTCTTGCATATATCCTGAAAGACTTTGTAATGCTTCATAAAAGGGCAAAAAAGTCTTTTCAATTCTTTTTGGAAATTTCCGTTCCGATACTCATAGTTGCAGGGCTTGTTGTTTCCCACAACTCCTCTTTAATTCTTAAAGAAACAATAGCCTTTTTGGCTTTTTCCTATTTTCTATATTTTTACGTCTTGCCGAAAATTAACTTTACCAGTTTGGTAACCTTCACTTTCCTTTTTATGGTGCTATTTAGAGGAATTTATAGCTGCTACTACATACCGATAGCGCAGTTTAAATATCCTCCTTACAGAGCAGAAGGGAAAAGGGTTGCTGAGATAACGAAGAGTTTCCCCCTTTTTACAAAAACCAAATACCTTCAATTTTGCTTCTACGTGGAAACGTTTAGAGACAAGATTTTAAAGTTCACCGACAATCCACCTAAAACCGCGCTGTTTCTATCCGAAAAGCCGGAAGCTAACGTTTTATATACTGCGAAAGTAGGAAAGAAAAAGTTTTACGTATGTTCTTATTCTGTTAAGAAACTTCCGTTAAGAACGCAGGAGAAAAATAAAAGAGAGGTTTCCCGATGAAAGTAGGATTTAGCTCTCTCTTTTCCAATTTACTGTGGTTATGGACGCTTCTGATTGTTCCTGTTGCGTTTTGCTGTCCGGGGATTTTTTATCCTTTAAAACCGTATATTAAGCCGCTTCTTGGAACTGTGATACTGGCGATGGGAATGACTTTAAAACTTGAAGATTTTAAACCAATTATTGAAAGACCCAAATTGGTCCTTGTAGGGCTTTTGTCCCAATATACTGTAATGCCAATTTTAGGACTTATTATCGGTCTTATTTTTTTCAAAGGTCTTCCAAAAGATTTTATAGCAGGGCAGGTTTTAACAGGTTCCTGTCCTACCGGAGTTGTTTCAAACGTTTATAACTTTCTTACCGGTGCGAACGTAGCGCTTTCCATTTCTCTTTCTGCAGTTAATACGTTTGTTTCTCCCGTTTTAACCCCTGTTCTTACGGGAATTCTCGTTTCGAAGATTGTTCACGTAGATGTTTTAAAACTTTTTATCGATATGATTCAGGTTACTTTAATTCCTGTCCTTATTGGAATAGGTATTAATTACTATCTTAGCGATAAGATTGAAAAGATAAAACCGATTTTACCTGTCTATTCGACAATTGTAGTTGTTTTGATTGTTGGATTCGTTGTGGCAGTTGGGCATAAAAGGATTCTTTCGTTGCCGATAAATGCCGTTTTCGCGCTCGTTTTGGCTTCGGCATTTCATCTACTTTTGGGTTATTGGTTGGGCTACTTAATGGCAGATTTTTTCAAGGTTAAAGAAAGAGAGAAAATAACGATTTCCATTGAAACGGCAATGCAGAATTCCGGTCTTGCAACCGTTTTAGCACTTTCCCAATGGGGAGCGGTTGCAGCTCTTCCGGCAGTTACCTATAGTGTTGTTCAAAATTTAATAGGTCCTTTTGTATGTTTATTTTTCAAAAGGCGAGTTTAATTATTGTTAGCCGTATAAAAAACGTTTTGAGGTGAAAATGGCAGTTTATGTTGCGTTGCTTCACTACCCTGTTTATAACAAAGAAAAAAGAGTTGTGGCGACATCTTTAACTACCCTTGATATCCACGACATAGCAAGGGCTTCAAGAACTTACGGTGTAAAAGGATACTACATAGTCCAGCCGATAGAAAATCACCTCTGGCTGGCAAATAAATTGCTTTCCTTCTGGCAGAGCGGGCACGGTAGGGAGTATAATCCTAAGAGGTGGGAAGCCTTAAAATTAGTGAAAGCTGTTCCCTACTTTGAAGATGCCTTGAAAGACATAGAAGAGAAAGAAGGTAAAAAGCCAAAAGTTGTAGTTACAACTGCAAGGAGATACGAAAAAACCGTTTCTTACGAGTTTTTAAGAGAGAAAATTAAAAGGGAAGAGCCTATTCTCATTTGTTTTGGAACTGGTTGGGGATTAACGGAGGAGTTCATTTCTTCGGCGGATTACGTTCTTGAGCCGATAGAAGGTCCTACCGATTACAACCACCTTTCCGTCCGTTCAGCAGCAGCCATAATTCTGGACAGACTACTTGGTAGAGCGTAATTTATAGGCGCAACTAAACGCTGGAGGAAACGCAATGCTTGAAAAAATTCACTCCCTTAAACAGTCTCTTTCAACCTTAAAGAACCGTTACAGCGAAGTAAGGGGGTATTTTTGACGTAGAAGGAATGAAAAGGCGCCTTAAAGAGATAGAGGAGAAAATGTCTTCTTCTGACTTTTGGAGCAATCAAAAGAAGGCACAGGCAATTTCTCAGGAGAGAAACAGGATAGAACAAGAACTTTCCCAGATTTT
>JAMOPR010000260.1 GCA_027064485.1 Desulfurobacteriaceae bacterium
CATCGTTTATTTTGCGATTGGTAAGTAGTATGCTGTGTGCTATCATATTGATTAAGCTTTAGCGTAGGGGAGAAAGGTATGGCAATAAACATTATTAATTTGTTAAAGGAAGTTGTAGAAAGAAAAGCTTCCGACCTTCACATAGTTCCAGGAAGTCCTCCCCGTTTGAGAATTAATGGTGACCTTGTTCCCCTTGCTGAATACGGCGTTCTCTCCTCTTCCGATACAAAGAATTTGATATACAGCGTTCTTACTGATATGCAGAAAAAGAAATTGGAAGAAGAGTTAGAGCTTGATTTTTCCTTTGGAATAAAAGGTGTAGCTCGTTTTAGAGGTAATGCCTATTATCAGAGGTCTTCTTTAGCAGCAGCTTTTAGATTGATTCCTTTTACAATTCCCCCTTTTTCAAGTTTGGGACTTCCTTCGGTTATAGAGACTTTTGCTCACAAAGATAAAGGGCTTGTTTTAGTTACCGGTCCTACAGGTTCTGGTAAATCAACTACTTTGGCGTCTCTTCTTGACATCGTTAATGAAACCTATCCTTATCACATTATTACGATTGAAGACCCTATCGAGTTTGTTTATGAACATAAAAAATCTCTGGTAACTCAAAGAGAACTGGGTAGTGATACCAAGTCTTTTGCCAAAGCTTTGAGAGCTTCTCTCCGTGAAGACCCTGATGTGATACTTGTTGGTGAGATGAGAGACCCTGAAACTATCGAAGCGGCGTTAACTGCAGCCGAAACTGGACACCTGGTATTTTCTACCCTCCATACAAATTCAGCCATAGAAACGATTAACCGTATTGTTGACGTTTTTCCCGCGGAAAAGCAATCTCAAGTAAGGACGCAACTTTCTTTTGTTTTGGTTGGAGCAGTTGCTCAAAAACTTTTAAAGAGAAAAGATGGAAAGGGAAGAGTGGTAGCGGCTGAAGTGTTTATTCCGACGCCGGCCATCAGAAACCTTATAAGAGAAAACAAATTACACCAAGTGTATTCTTTAATGCAAACGGGACAGGCGGCTACTGGAATGGTAACTATGAATCAATCGCTGGCAAGACTTTACTTAGATGGTTTGATAGACTTGGAAGAAGCAAAGAAAGTGTCTCCTGACCCTAAGGAGTTGGAATCCTTGATAAGAGCTTATTCTAAAGGATTTTAATTATGCCTGTTTATAAGTATGTAGGAAGAGATGTTTTTAACAGGATAAGAAAGGGTAGAGTAGAAGCAGACAGTATTGAGGTAGCTAAGAATCTTTTGCTTTCGCGCGGTGTGATAGCTATAGAAAAGCTAAAAGAGGATACAGGCTTTTTCAACAAAAACTTAGATATTTCTTTCTTAGGTAGAGTTTCTCTTAAAGATATAGTTCTCTTTACCCGCCAGCTTTACGCTATGGTTCACGCTGGAATTCCGATAGTTAACGCTTTAAGAATTTTAAAAGAGCAGATTCCAAACCGAAGGTTAAAAGCAATTGCGGAAGATATGGCTACTTTCATAGAAGAAGGAGGGAGATTTTCTACTGCTCTTTCTCAACACAGAGATGTGTTTGGAGACCTTTACATAAGTATGGTAAGGGCAGCAGAAGAAGCAGGAACGCTTGAGGAAACCTTAAAAAGACTGGCGGAACATTTAGAAAAGATAGAAAAGCTCAGAGGAAAAGTTAAAAGCGCTATGTTTTATCCTGTTTTTGTTACGATTGTGGCTGTTGTTATTATAGTTGGCATATTAGTTTTTGTTATTCCTACCTTTCAAAAGCTTTACGAAAGTTTGGGAGGTAATCTTCCAGCTTTAACGCAGTTTGTTATAAACATGAGCAACTGGCTCAGGGATTATATAGGTTGGTTTGTATTTGCTCTGGTAATTTTGATAGTTCTTTTACTTCAGTTGAGGAGAATAAAAAAAGTTAAATACGTAATGGATGCTTTCCTTCTTAAGCTACCAGTGTTTGGAGATTTAATATTAAAAAGCAGCATTGCCAATTTTTCAAGAACTTTGGCGTCTATGCTTGCCAGCGGTTTGAACGTATTGGATGCTCTTGAGATTGCAGGTGATACCTCCAACAACGAAGTGATTAAAAAGGCTGTTTTGGATGTTAGGAAGCAAGTGGAAAGAGGAGTTTCGATGGGAACGGCTATGTCCAGATATCGGATTTTCCCTCCTATGCTTATCAATATGGTTTCCATAGGTGAAGAGGCGGGAACGGTTGACCAGATGCTTGAAAAGGTGGCAGAGTTTTACGAGGAAGAAGTTGACAGGGCTGTAGATGCTTTAACGTCGTTAATAGAGCCTGTGATGATAGTGGTTATCGGTGGGGCTATAGGCTTTATCATAGTAGCTATGTATCTACCTATATTCAAGATAGGAGAGCTGATTAGGTAATTTTGAATTTAATGGCGTTTTTTATCCGCTCGCTCCAACTGATTCCCGTTTTTTTAAACTCTGTATTTCCTATTTTTCTGACTCTTACTAAGTCTTCTCTTGCAGAAGTTATGAATACTTCATCGGCGCTGAGAATATCTTTTAAACGGAAGAAACCTTCTATCACTTTAATGTTGAACTCTTTTAACGTTTCTATGATTAGCCGTCTTCTCGTTCCAGGGAGGCATCCGGTTTCAAGAGAGGGTGTAAAGAAAATGCCGTTTTTGACGAAAAAAACATTTGCAAAAGCCGTTTCAGAAATGAAGTTGTGTTGAGAAAATAGAAGTGCTTCGTCAAATCCTTTAAACTTAGCCGTTTCAAGAGCGAATAGGCTCTTTGCTATATCTGTCGTTTTGTGTTTTGATAAACTATCGTAGCTCCTTTTAGGGAAAGAAAGCGGTAAAAGGGAAACTTCTTCCCTTTTGATGCACTTTCTGATTTTAGTAAAAACCTCTCCGCTGAAGGTGAGTTTGAACTTAACCAGAACAGGTTCCTTTGAGTAGTTTGCCTTTTCCAGCAGTAAATTTTCGAACTTTTCTTCACTTAGGTTAAACGGTATCTTTAGTTCCAGAGCACTTTTTCTCAGTCTTTCGTAGTGGTAACTGATAAGAACAGCTTTTCCGTTTTCTACCCTTATCGTTTCAAAAATCCCCGCCTCTTCCATTTTCTCCCTTACGGCGCGTCAAATCCTGGAATTCTTGGAACCTTTTTCAGTTTGCTTGCCTTATAATACCAACCCCAAAGTTTCTTTATAGAGTGTCCTATAAACGGTAGAGGTATCATCCTCGAGTGTTTATCGTTCCTTGACACTAACGCTCCGCTCATCCAGCAAGGTCCCATATCCATGAGACAAAGGATGTGAAGGTGAGGCAGGTAGCTTTCTCTCTTTTCTATACCTTTGATTTTGTTTTCCAGGTTTCTTGCAACAATTCTTCCCATTACCTCTGCCAAGTGTCCTTGTTTTGCTTTCCATTTAGGTCCTTCTAAAGCTGCGCTGTCTCCCACAGCCCATACGGTTTCGTTCGTTCCTGGAACGGCACAGGTGGGTTCTATTTTTACAAATCCTGCTTCGTTAAGTGGTAAATCGGAATTTTTAAATACAGGGTGTCCGTCTGTAGCCGGTATGAACATCGTTAAATCGGTTTTCAGGAAGGAATCGTCTTCAAACACTATTCCATCCTTTTTGAATTCCTTGATTTTTTTGCCGAAATGTCTTTTGATGTTTAACTTGTCAAGCATTTTGTAAGCTCTTTCAGCGTTTTTCTCCCCTAACCTTATACCGGGTTTTTCCATAGGAGCGAAAAAGTGGAGTTCAAACTTATCTCTTATGCCCTTTTTCTTGAGGTAACAATCAAGGTTAAATATAAATTCAAACGCCGGTCCTCCTCTAACACCCGAAGGGTCTTTGGGATTTCCTCCAAATCCGGAAGCTATTATTCCACCACCCCTTTCTATCAGCTCTTTTAACCTGTCCCTTATTTTGAGAGACTGTTCCGGTTCTGAGCAAATCGAAAGGGTGTTTTCTATTCCTTTATGTTTTACTTTACTTCCTCCTAAAGCTATTACCAGATATTCGTATTCTTTAACGGTTCCATCCGCTAAAAATACCTTTTTTTCTTTTGTTGAAATACCTGTAACTTCCCCTTTTGTTAATTTAAATCCGTTCCTGTCGGCTATTTCTTTCAAAGGTATCGTTACATCTTCCCACTTATACTCTTCTGTAGGTATCCATATTGAAATTGGATAGATGTATAGGTAGTCACGGTTTGATATTAATTCAACGTCAAAGCACTTATGACACAGCGCAAAAGCGGTTTCAACTCCGCCTATTCCTCCTCCTAAAACTAAAACCTTGGCAGGCATTTTATCCCTCTCTATTTAAAATTCAGTATTAAATGAAATATCCTTGATGGATAAATTTAAATATTCTTTTTTAAAGTGTCAACTTATAGGGATTTCTACTGTTCTGTCTTGGTCTATGAAAAGAAGAATACCCTTATTAACTTTATATCCCATAAGCTCTGCAGCTTTTGCGTAGAGTTCTATCTGCTTTTTGTAAACTTGCACCTTTTCTTCGCTGTAACTTCCCGTTTTAAAGTCCCAAACTTCCGCCTCGTTTTTACCTATCGGTAGAATTAAGTCTATCTGTCCCTTAACGATGGCGTTTCCCTCTCTAAAGGTAAATGGAACTTCACTTCTACCTTTTTTGAGGAAGAAATATTTTTCTTCAAGGAGTTGATATATTTCTTTTAACCTTTCCTTTAGCTTTTCCGAAGAAAATGGAGTGGATTTCATTGCGAATTCAACCGCCTTTTCAGAACTTGCTCCTTTAATGAAAGCTTGACATAAAGCGTGAACGATTGTTCCGTAAACTTCAGGGGCTATACCGCTCTTCCTGTCTTTACTTCCCTCTTGCCAAATTTCTTTTTCTTCCAGAGAAGAGGGAGTTATTCTCTCCAGCTTTCTAACTTTAAGGTTATCGGGGTTAAAGATTGTTACCTTTTTCTTATCCGTCAACGGTGTTATAGGTTGAGGTTTGGGTCTTTTTATGTATTCGCTGAAATCCTTCCTTTGAAAGGAAAATCCTCCTATTTTGAAAGCGTTGTTTTGCTTTCCTTCCGGGAATGCTCCTAAAATGAGCTGTTTTTTTGCTCTTGTGATTCCTACGTATAAAAGGTTTTTCTCTTCCAGTTCGTTGAGGAATTTGTTGACCGTTTTCAGCATAAAGTGGTAAGGGCTGGTGTTTGGATTTCCCTTCTCTTGAGAAAAGAGTTGAACTGCAGCTCCTATATTGCTGAATATGAACCTGCCAAATCTGTTGTTGGGTCTCCATGGGACTAATATCACAGAGTCGAATTCAAGTCCCTTTGCGCTGTGAATTGTTGTCAGTATGAAACCTTTGTCGGGTAAACTTTTGCCGCTGTTTCTTCCTCCGTTGCTGTTTATTAGGTTTTCTGCGTATTCTATTAATTCTTCAAAAGTGGTCGGTTCTGATGATTCAAAGAAAAAGACTTCAGAGATTAATTCGAGTATTGCTGTGTAGGAATCCGGGTCTGTAAGGTGGAGGGCATCTAAAATCTTCAATTTGTTTATTAAATGGACGATGAGAGCGGAGTGAAGTTCCTTGTTTTTTTTGTGTAAAGATTCTTCTATTACTTTCACCGTTTCTTCTAAAAAGTCTGGCGTTTTTCCTTTAAGGGTTGCTCTGAGGCTTTCTTCGTGGGTTAGACCGATAAACCTTGATGACAGGAAGAAGAATAGAGATTTCCTGTTTTCTGGATTGCTCAGCCACTTTAAAAGTTGAAGTAGTTCTTTTACTCCTTCTGTTTTAAAGGGAGAGGATGAAAGGTAGGTAAAGTCTATTCCGTTTTCTTTTAATTTTTTTTCAAATATTTTTAGAGATTTCCAAGTTCTTGCTATTATTCCTACAGTTCCTTTTTCTGCAAAAGGAAGTGCTTTTGAGATTGCTGTCTCTGCAAAGAGTTCTTTTTCTTTCCTTTCTCTAAAAACGATTATTTCAACACTACCTTCCGGTTTTGTCTTTTCCGTTTTTGTAAACGGTTTGAATAAGACTTCTGCTTTGAATCCGTGGTGTTTTTTGTTGAAAAGATGGTTGAAAAAGAGGTTGAAAAAAGATAGGAGGTTTTCTGATGAGCGGTAGTTTTCTGTTTTTTCGGTTACTTCTGCGCTTAACGATTTTGCTTCGTTCCAAACGAAAATGTCTGCCGAGCGAAATCTGTATATGGATTGTTTGGGGTCGCCTACTAAATAGATGAGTAAGTTGGGGTTTTCTCTGTGAAGTTCTTTAACTATTTTCCATTGGATTGGGTCGGTGTCTTGAAACTCGTCTATTATAAGGACTTTTATTTGGTTGAGTATTTCACTTTTTGGGTTATCTAACTGCAATAGCTCCAGCGTTCTTTCAAGTATTTCGTCGTAATCTACAACGTTTTCTTCTTTTAGCAGTTTCTTGTAGTTATTTATCGTTTTAAAGGTTAGTTCGTAGAGGATTTTTGAAACGTTTAACTCCTTTTTGAAATTTTCTTTAGTTTCTGTTTTTGAAAGGTCAAACTCAACGTCTGTTTCTGGAATTACGCTTGGGGGTAGTTCTTTAAACATCTTACCTACGTTTTTTACTATCTCTTTTATGTTGCTTTTATAGCCTATAAACCGTGTTCTTTCACTTATTGCGTGCTTTAAACTTTTAATGAGGTCTTTTAGTGCGGAAACTCTGTCAAAATCTATTTTTGATAGGAGTTCGTTGAATTGGTGGGGATTTTCTGCTTGGAATTGCAGTAGGGTTTCCGTTACAGATTTGTCCAGAAGTTTTTCTTTTTTGAAATCGCTAACGATTTCGGTGTCTAAAGATATGAATCCAAATTTGTGCCCGTATCTTCTTAGTAGTTCCAAGCAAAAGGAATGTATTGTGCCTATTGGTGCTGAAGGTAGTAGAAGAAGATATTTTTGAAGTTCTGGTATCTCTTTTAACTCTCTGCGAATACGGCTTTTAATTTCTGCAGCTGCTGCTTCTGTGAAGGTTATAAACGCTACATTATCCGGATGGTAGTTCTTTAGGAGATTTACGTATATTTTAATGAGAGTTGTTGTTTTCCCCGCGCCGGCATTTGCTTCTATGAGTTTAATCATAGTAGGCGTTCCACAGCGTATTTTTCAAAGGTTGTCCTTATTCTACCAAGTTGAATGTCGTTTATTTTCTGTGTTTTTAATCTGTAAAACGGTTCTTTTGCTAATTTTATCGTTAGTTTAGAATCCTTTAAGTTCCACTTTAATACGTGATTGTCTTTGCAGTTTGAACAGACAATTCCGCCGTGTTTGTGAGAAAATCCCCCTACTTCCCCGCTTTCTCTAATCACTTTCCTGCACGAAGCGCAACGTTTTAAAACAGGAAAAATCCCCTCCACAAACACAAACTTTACCAAAAACATAGTGTATGCAAGGTTAAACTTTTCAGTTATTCTCATATACCTTTCAACCATTTGAAAAAGCTTTTCATTTTTGGCAAGAGGGAATTGGGAGAGGAATTTTGCTATTTTTGACATGTAAATGAAGTGTTTGAGGGATTTAGGAAAGTTATGCTCAATCAGCTTAACTTGCTTAACTTCAAATCTTTCTCCTATCTGCACTAACTCAAGTTGAGAGAGAGAAAAAAGGTCAACTGAAAGAGGGAAGGGGATTTTGTTCGT
>JAMOPR010000261.1 GCA_027064485.1 Desulfurobacteriaceae bacterium
CTGCTTACCACGAAGCGGGACACGCTTTAGTGGCAAAACTCCTCCCTAACGCAGATAAAGTTCATAAAGTAACGATAATTCCAAGAGGTAAAGCTTTAGGGGTGACCCAGCAGTTGCCAGAGGAAGACAGATACACTTATACCAAAGATTACCTTCTTGACAAACTCTGCGTTCTGTTTGGTGGAAGAGTTGCTGAGGAATTGGCTCTTGGAACGATATCTACCGGTGCCGGCAACGATATAGAGAGAGCTACGGAAATTGCAAGGAAAATGGTAACAGAATGGGGTATGAGCGACCGCATAGGACCGATTGCCGTGAGAACGAAGGAGCAGTTTGGTGAACCTTCCGAGATGGTAAGTGAGGATATGAAGCGCCTTATAGATAGAGAAGTTAAAAGAATAATCAAGGAAGCTTACGAGAAAACGAGGGAGATACTTTCAAACAATATGGAAAAGCTTGAAAATCTTGCAAGGGCGTTACTTGATAGAGAAACACTTACGGGAGATGAGATAGACCTTGCAATAAAGGGTGAACTTCCTTCAAGAGACATTGAACCGCCGGCATCTTCGGGAACTTCGGGAGGAGAAAAGGAAAAGAGGAAGGATAAAAAGATAGAAGGGTTTGGATTAAATCCTCAGTTGGAGGCTTAAAGATTGCCGATAGATAGAGAGAGAATAGAAAGAGCCGTTAGAGAAATTTTGTTAGCTATAGGAGAAGACCCGGATAGAGAGGGTTTGAAGGATACGCCCAAAAGGGTTGCCAGAATGTATGAAGAAATTCTTTCCGGATACTCCGACAGTCCCGATAACCACATGGTTCTCTTTTCCGAAAAGTATGACGAGATGATTATTGTTAGGGATATTCCTTTTTACTCTATGTGCGAGCACCATATGCTTCCGTTTTTCGGAAAAGCCCACGTGGCTTATATACCGAGCGAAGATAAAGTTACGGGACTTTCCAAGATAGCGAGAATTGTGGACGTTTACGCCAAAAGGCTCCAGCTTCAGGAGAGGATGACGGAGCAGATAGCAACTGCAATAATGGACAAGCTGAACGCCAAGGGCGTAATGGTTATAATAGAAGCGCAGCATCTTTGTATGGTTATGAGAGGTGTAAAGAAACCCGGTTCTTACACAGTAACGAGTGCCGTTAAAGGTATAATGAGGAACGAACCTACGAGAATGGAAGCACTTTTCCTGATTAAGGGGAAACTATGAGAAAACTGCTGTTAGTGCCGGTTTTCTGTCTTTTGTTCTCCTCTTGCGCTTCTATACTCGGTAACGAAAAAGGAAAGAGAAAACCGCCGCCACCACCTCCCCCTACCGAAACGGTAACGAAACCGACACCTAAAGAAAAAGCAGAAGGATACTATCAGATAGGCGTTTCCTATCTTGAGCTGAACGAAATACCTTTGGCTTTGAACTATTTCTTCAAGGCAAAGAAATTGACGCCGAACGACCCTAAAATTTATAACGCCATAGGTTTGGCGTTCCTGAAAAGGGGAGATTTAAATAGAGCTGAAAGGAACTTCAGAAAGGCACTTTCATTGAAGCCGGATTTTTCCGAAGCCTATTTAAATTTAGGTATAGTTTATGAGCAGAGAAAAGATTTTGAAAAGGCAAGAAGGTTTTACCTTAAAGCTCTTTCAAATCCTTTATATCTTACTCCGGAAGTTGCCTACTTTCGTTTAGCCCTTTTGGATGAAAAACAGGGTAACTTGGAAGCGGCTAAAAAGGAACTTACTCAGGCAATAAGAAACAATCCCGATTACGTTCCTGCTTATATTGAACTGGCAAAAATTCTGGAGAGAGAGGGTAAAGTAGAAGACGCAAAAGTTATATATCTGAAACTTATTAACCTGTATCCTAAAATTCAGTATCCATACTGTGCTTTGGGAGAGCTATACCTTAAGAGAGGAGATAGAAAACTGGCTAAAAAGTATTTAAAAGAATGCGTTAGCGTAAATCCGGACAGCGATTTGGGAATAAAAGCGAAGTTGGAGTTAGAGGAACTGCATGAGTAGATTTATGACTTTTCTTATGGTTCTCTTTTCTTTTGTAATAGGGTTATCTGTGGGGATTATCGTTTCTTTTTATAAACCTTCTTTTTATGTTAAGAAAGTAGTTGTAGAGAACGGCACTTCCCATGAGATGCCGCCTTTAAAGCAGACAATTCCTATTCTTGAAGAGATAGCCAACGGTTCGGGAAGTAGTAGTGCTGTTAACAATGAAGATGTAGAAAGGTTGAAAAGACTTGAACAGATAATTCCAAAGTTTTATAAGGAGATAAAAGAAGGTATTAATTATCATCCGGCTCTTGTTTTTAAAGTAAAAGGAACGAGTAACGGAACGAGTATTCATCTTTTAACTTTTTCTTTGATGGAGTGGAACTTTATAAAAACGAAGTTTTCTGACGATTTGACGTTTTCCAAGCCCAATAAAGTTTACCTGTGCAGAGAAGGGATTGTAGATGTTAACTACTTGGTTAGGGGATTTTGGCCTCCCGAAGTAGAAAAAGGGAATTTAAAAGATAAAAACGTTTTGGCGATTCCGAAAAATAATGGAGGGTTCACTTTCGTGAATTTCGAAGGTAATTGCACTGATAATGGATTTGTTTTTAATTATAGTGGTGAGTTTGCAGGTGTTTGTTTTGGGGGTGAATTCATATCGGCTGAAAAACTCTATTCGGAAGTTCCGGGAAGTTGCAGAGAAATATATCCATATTCTGATATTAATGTTTTTGGCTCAAGTAATTCTTCAGTAAATGAAACGTTTCAGAGGGGCGTAGTTTCAAATTCCACGAATTCAAGTGATTAATCGAAGATGGAGGGCTGATGGCTATATACAGAGCAAGAACGGATAGTTGGTATGTAGAGAGGATAACTTCCTTTTTAGCGGGGTTTTTTGTTTTTACCAGTGTAGTATTGGGTTTAATGACAGGAATTAAGGCATTTTTCTATTTTACGGCTTTTGTAGGGTTTATGCTTATGTTTTACGCTTTAACGGGGATATGTCCTTCCTCCATACTCATCCATAAGCTCGGTGTTCCATCTTTGTGTGAAAGGTATTGTAAAAAAGAAACTTAACGGAAGTTTGTGGTTTTTACGGGAATTTACTTCTGATTAGCTTTAAGATTTCCAATACGTCATGCTTGTGTGCTTTTGATAACATCCCAAAGATTTTAAAGCATTCTCTTACGATAAATTCGTTGGTGGCGTTAAGTTCTAATACAGCAGTTTCATTAGTATTTGCAGTTCTTCCCAAAATAGAATTTCCCCGAGAATCTGCCAAGTAAGAAACGGGGAAACAGATGTATAGCATAGGTTGTATTCCTATGGCTTTTTGTTTTTCTCTGATTGTTATTTCAGCTATGATAAAAAAGCCGTTATTAAAATCGTGGATTAAATGAGGGTATTTTAGTTCACTTTCTAAAAAGCTAATTCCATTGATTCTTTTTTCAACAGGGTTTGATTTATATATCCTGTAGAGGTTTTCGATAAGATTGTTGTCGGGAATTTTTTCAATATAGTCGATTAATTCGTTTATTTCTTGAGTTCCTACGATTCTCATTCTGCGGAAGTAGTAGAGGTATTCGCTTAACTCGTACAGTATTTTCCTTTTTCCGTTGTAGGCTATAAATGATAATTCGTAGTTGTTTAGGGTAGATAGTTTTGCTTTGGGAGAGTTTAGCTCTATATCATAGCCTATTTGCCACTCAACATACATGTTTTTATTGAAAGGTTTTTTTCTAGTTGCAACGGGAATTCCGAAATCAGTGTATTTAATTCTTTCTTTTATCCTGATTTTTCCGGTATGTTTGGTAAGAGGGATTTCAACTTTTATATTTTTATTGAATTCGTTAACTTTTAGTATTTTCATTATAGTGCTCCTTTAGAAGTTCTTTAAAATACTGCTTTATTTGCTGTGTGTCGTTTGTGTAGAAATTCTGTTGATAATATTTTTTTAAGAATTCTCTTTTTCTGAGAGCGTAACTTATGAAATATTTTTTATACCGTGAAAAGAGATTGGTGTCTATGATTACATCTAAATTTCCTAAGTAGTATGGAACAACATTAATAAAATCTTTAAATACATCTACATAGACGTAGTAATCAAGTTGTTGTAGATTTACTTTTATTGCATTGGAGTTAGGTTTATCAATGAAGGTTTTATTTCTTTTCAAGGCATTTATATCTCTCAGGGTATAAAAGAGAATATCTTCTTTGCTGAAAGTTTCGTTCTTTTTGGGATATTTGTTGATGTAGTTACCGATGTAATCGAAATCCCTTAACCTAAACGTTTTTCCTTCAATGGTTTGGAATTTGTAGTTTTTGATGTAGTTATAACTCATTCCATTACTGTTCCTTTCATATAGGGCAATGATAATGGGAAATTCGGAAGATTTCGAAGTTGAATGAAAGACTTTACTGCTGATAATTATTCCTTTTTTCAGAATATAGTTGTCTTTAAAGCATTTTAGTAATCTAAAATTTGCTTTCTTTATAAGATAGGATAAAGGATGTAGCACACAAATATAATCCGCTTTTAAATAGTGGAACATTCTTAAAAACGAAATGCCCACATCACGAGTTTTTAGTTTTTTATCGATGTTGAAGTCCAACTTTTTGATGTTCTTTTTAGCTTGAGATGTGATATCGTTATAAGGAGGATTTCCAATGATTATTAGTTTTTCATTATCTTTGATGGAATATGCTCTTCTTTCGAAAACTAATAAGGCATTATAGTTGAAATAGGTAACGTCGTTTGCATAAATTTTGGCTTTTTTTATTGCTTCTTTATCTATATCGTTTCCTATTTTTTTAGCAGTTGTTTTTTCTTTCAAAAAGGCTCCATAACCACAAGCGGGGTCAAGAATAACTGTGTTTTTGTCAATAAATGGTTTTATAAAGTCCCAAACTATTTTTACATACTTATCAGAGGTATAGAAAGACCCTAAGTTTATTAATTTATCTTTCTTTAAGTGGTAAGGATAGCAGATTTCTTTTACATCTACCTTGCTGTTCACGTTTTTTTCCCAGAAATTGCTAAGTTTTTATCTGTTGTTTTGTGGTAGTATTATATTCCAAAGCAGGCTAATGGCTGTCATATATTTGAACTTCAGAGGTATTGTAAAAAAGGGGAATAATTACTATATTTTTTGTGTCCGCTGGCGTAGCTCAGTTGGCAGAGCGGGGCACTCGTAATGCCCAGGTCGGGGGTTCAAGTCCCCCCGCCAGCACCATCTACTCCTGTATTTTCCCTTCCCTTTTCAGGCGTTTGATTAGGTGGTCTTCCTCTCCTGCTTCAAGCCACCCCTTTGCTCTCAGAATGCAACTGTCACACTTCATGCAGGGAACTTCGCTGCCACGATAGCAGGAAATGGAATAGGAGTAATCTGCTCCCAAGGATAGTCCCAGCTTTATGATTTCTCCTTTGGTTAGGTGAAGGAGAGGGGCGTGGATTTTCCACTTATTACCTTCTGCTCCTACTTTAGTTCCCTTATTTAAGGCTTCTTCCATAGCTTTTAGAAATTCTGGTCTGCAATCTGGGTAACCGCTGTAATCAACGGCGTTCCAACCACCTACTATATCAGTAACTCCTTTTACTTCCGCGTAGGCTGCAGCAATGGATATAAATATTCCATTTCTAAAAGGCACGTAAGTGGAGGGGATACCTCTATTCAAAATTTCTTCTACAGATTTTGTTTCAGGAACTTCTATGTTTTTATCGGTTAGTGCGGAACCTCCTATTTTTGAGAGATTTAAATCGAATATTAGGTGTTCTTTCACTCCTGCATTTTTTGCTGTTATTTGAGCCATCTCTACTTCTATTGAGTGTCTTTGCCCGTAATTAAATGTGATTGCGTAAACTTCGGCAAAATGTTTTTTTGCCCAGTATAGAGCCGTTGTTGAGTCTAAACCACCGGAGAAAATTACAACTGCTGCGGACATTTCTGCCTCCCGAAAAAATTCATAGGCTATATTACCACCTTAGGTGGTAAAATTTCCCACCAAACTTTAAATTGGAGAAGTTATGGAAAGGTTAAGCGGCAAAGAGATAAGGGAAACTTTCTTGAGATTTTTTGAGAATAAAGGTCATACACGTGTAAAAAGTTCACCACTTATTCCTCATAATGACCCAACTCTTTTGTTTACTAATGCGGGAATGGTTCAGTTTAAAGACTACTTTTTGGGGAAGGAAGTTCCGCCTTTTAAAAGGGCAACTTCTTGTCAGAAATGTATGAGAGCAGGTGGAAAACATAACGACCTTGAGAATGTCGGTAAAACGGGAAGACATCACACCTTTTTTGAAATGTTGGGTAACTTTTCTTTCGGTGATTACTTTAAAAAAGAGGCGATAGAATTTGCTTGGGAACTTGTAACAAAGGTTTTTAAGTTACCTGAGGATAGACTTTACGTTTCCGTTTATGAAAAGGACGATGAGGCTTTTGAAATATGGAACAAACATATAGGAATTCCGGAAAGTAAGATTTACAGGTTGGGGGAGAAAGATAACTTTTGGGCTATGGGTGATACGGGACCTTGCGGTCCTTGCAGTGAAATTTATTTTGACAGGGGTGAGGAGTTTGCCTGTGGTGATAACTGCGGTATAGGTAAGTGTGACTGTGATAGATACCTTGAAATATGGAATTTGGTTTTTATGCAGTTTGAAAGGGACGAGAAAGGTAATCTTTCACCGCTGGCGAAGCCTTCAATAGATACGGGAATGGGACTTGAGAGGATAGCCTCCGTTCTTCAGGAAGTTCCTTCAAACTATGAAACAGATTTGCTGTTTCCTTTAGTTAAGTGGGCTTCTGAGCTTTCGGGAATACCCTATGGGCAGAGCGAAGAGAAAGATGTTTCTATGAGAGTTATTGCAGACCACTTGAGAGCGATAACGTTTCTCATTGCTGATGGTGTTCTTCCCTCAAACGAGGGGAGAGGTTACGTGTTGAGGAGAATTATCAGGAGAGCATCGAGACACGGGAGATTGTTAGGGATAGAAAAGCCTTTCCTGTTTGAGGGCGTTAATGTGGTTTCGGACATTATGGGAGATGTATATCCGGAAGTTCTTGAAAATCTTGAAGTTATCAGAAAGGTTACTTTGAAGGAAGAAGAGAGATTTTCTAAGACGCTGGAGAAGGGGATTTTCCTTCTTCAGGAAGTAGTTGAATCTGTTAAGGAAAAGGGAGAAAAAACGATTCCCGGAGAAGAAATTTTTAGGCTTTACGATACGTATGGATTTCCTGTTGATTTGATAATGGAAGTTGCAAATGACGAAAATCTTAGCGTTGATATGGAAGGTTTTGAGAAACTTTTGAAAGAGCAGAGGGAGAGAGCAAGAAAATCTTGGAAAGGTGGTGTTCAAAAAGTAGTTCATCCAGAGATACAGAAGCTTTCTGAAGAGAAACCAACGGAATTTGTAGGCTACGATAAACTTTTTGCTCGGGCAAAAGTGGTTGCTTTGATGAGAGGAGAAGAGCTTGTTGATGAGTTAGAGGAAGGAGAGGAGGGTTTAATAATTTTGGATAAAACGCCTTTTTACGGTGAAAAAGGTGG
>JAMOPR010000262.1 GCA_027064485.1 Desulfurobacteriaceae bacterium
TTTCAATAATGCCAACCGAATTTGCCAGCATAAAACCGCTTTTAAAAATGGAAGAACGGGGAACTAAATCGAAGTAAAATCCCGGCGGCGGAGATACCCTAACGCCGGTATCAAAAAAGTAAACGTTTCCTTCGACTTTTAAAAGTTTTATCAGGTGCAAGTCCCAACCGCTGTCAGAAATCCTCTTTTTAAAAGGTGGAAGAGCACCTTCTTCAAGGGAAAACTTAAAACAGACTCTTTCCCACTCTTCACCTACCAAAAAGGAAAGGAACTTTTCAAAAAAGTATTCCGAACGTTCTTCCGTTTCCTCGTCATATAAGGTATGTAGAAAAAGGTTCGCACTTTCGCCCGTAAGGAAAAAGCCATTTTCACTTTTTATTGAACCGAAAGATGTTAAAAACTCTTCCATCTGACTTTTGAACTTTTCAACAAGGGGGATAAAAACTGTTCTGTTTCCCCAAACGCCGCCGGCTTCAAAAACTCCCCTTAAAAAACTTACATCAACGCTCTTTAGCTCAGGAATTTTCTCAACAGAAAGCTTGAAACCGGCAGGCGTGCGCTCCAACCTGCCACCTAAGACAGAATGTATCTTAACTGCAACGTCTAAAAACTTATCTTCAAACTCTATATCCTTACCCTTTACGTATATCCATCCTGCTGCCCAATTACTCATCGCTCTTCTCCGGTTCAGCGTAAAATCCCCCCTGCTCCCTCAGCTTTCTCTCCTCTTCAGCAGTAACGTCAATCCTGCTGAGCTTCGGTCTCCCCATCTGGTCAAACTCAATGATTTTTACAGGTATCACGTCGGATACTTTCAGGTGTTCAAAAATATTTTCCCTTATCTCAGGCGGGAGCTTTGATATGTGAACAAGCCCGATTTTACCCGGAGCAAGCTCTACAAACGCTCCGTAGTTTTCTACCCTCGTTATCTTACCCAAGTAAGTATTTCCAACTTCAAGGTCTCTCGTCACATCCTCAATCATCTTGAGCGCTTGAGCAGCAGCCTCTTCAGAGGGAGCAGAAACCAAAACAGTTCCATCTTCTTTTATTGTTATCTTCACGCCCGTTCTATCTATAATCGTTTTAATCGTCTTTCCGGAAGGTCCTATGAGGTCCCTCGATTTCTCAGGCTCAATCTTTGTAGAGATAATTCTCGGAGCGTATGGTGAAATGTGCTCCCTCGGCTCTTTTATTACAGCATCCATTTTATCAAGGATAAACATCCTACCTTCTCTTGCCTGTGCAAGGGCTTTCGAAAGCACTTCCCTGCTTATTCCTTTAACTTTCAAGTCCATCTGTATAGCCGTGACGCCCTTCCTCGTCCCTGCAACCTTAAAGTCCATATCACCAAGGTGGTCTTCATCTCCTAAGATGTCGGAAAGGACAACGAACTTATCTCCCTCCATTATCAATCCCATTGCTATACCGGCAACCTGAGCTTTTATGGGAACGCCGGCATCCATGAGCGAGAGAGAACCACCGCAAACCGTCGCCATAGAAGAAGAACCGTTAGATTCCAATATATCGGAAACTACTCTGATAACGTATGGGAATTCCTCTTCCGGCGGAATCACAGGAGCAAGAGCCCTCTCTGCAAGCGCCCCGTGTCCGATTTCCCTTCTTCCCGGTCCTCTAAGCGGAGATATTTCACCTACGCAGAAAGGCGGGAAGTTATAGTGAAGCATAAATCTTTTCTGCTCTTCGGGCATTAAACCTTCAACAAGTTGATACTCTTCGGGTGTTCCAAGGGTAGTTGTAACAAGTGCCTGCGTCTGACCCCTTGTGAAGAGAGCTGAACCGTGCGCCCGAGGCAGTAATCCAACCTCTATGGTAATTGGACGTATTTCGTTCGGCTTCCTTCCGTCTATTCTTACTCCCCTTTCTAAAACCATCTGACGGACAAACTTTTTCTCGGCTTCGTTAAAAGCTTCTTTTGCCAAAGCGTGCTCTTCTTCCGGAATGTTTAACTCAATAAGCATTAGTTCTTTTAGTTCGCGGAGTTTGGCTCTCCTTTCGTGTTTATCGGGAATGGTTATTATCGGTTCAATTCTCTCAAACACCCATTTCTCAATTTTTTCCTTAGTAGCTTCGTCAAGGGAAGGTGCGATGAACTCATACTTTTCCTTTCCGGCTATCTCTCTTAATTCTTCCTGAACCTTTACTATCTTCTTAATCTCTTCATGAGCGAGAAGAATCGCATCTAAAACTTCCTCTTCCGGAACTTCCTTTGCACCGCCCTCAACCATTACAACGGCATCTTCCGTTCCGGAAACTACAAGATTAATGTCAGCTTCTTGAAGTGCTTCGTAGGAAGGATTGATTACCCACTCTCCGTTAATCCTCGCAATTCTTACAGCACCCACAGGCTTCTCAAATGGAATTCTTGAAATATGAAGAGCAGCAGATGCTCCGTTAATCGCCAAAACGGCAGGGTCATTTTCCTGGTCGGCTGAAATAACGAAAGCTACCACTTGAACGTCGTTTTTGAAACCTTTGGGAAATATTGGTCTAATTGAACGGTCTATAACTCTTGATTTTAGGATTTCTTCGTCTGTTGGTTTACCTTCGCGTTTGATGAAGCCGCCGGGGATTTTTCCAGCAGCGTAAGCTCTTTCTCTGTATTCAACTAAAAGAGGAAAGAAATCTATATCCTCTCTCGGTTCATCGCTCATCACCGCCGTTACCAAAACTTTCGTATCTCCCTGAGAAACGACCACAGAACCATCCGCTTGCTTTGCCACTTTTCCCGTTTGAAAACTCAGCGGACGTCCTCCCACCTCTATAGAAACTTCAGATATTGGCATTTTTAACCTCCAATGATTTTTAATCTCAAAGAAAAAATATCAAAATAGTTGTTAAAAGGCAAAATAAAAACCGATGAAAGGATAGGGAAGGGAAAAGGCAGAGACTTTATGAAAAGGAGCGGAAACATCCGCCCCACGAGGTTACTTTCTGAGACCCAACTTAAGAACGATATTCTGATATCTGTTAAAGTCTTTCTCCTTAAGATACTTAAGAAGCTTTTTCCTTCTACCAACTAACCTTTGAAGAGCCCTTTTGTTGTAGTTATCGTGCTTGTGAACTTTAAAGTGCTCTGTAAGGTTCTTTATCCTTTCTGTTAAAAGAGCAATCTGAACTTCCGGTGAACCTGTATCCTTCTCATGAAAACCATACTTTTTAATAATTTCCTGCTTAACATCCTTATCTACTGGCATCTACAGACCTCCTAAAACGCTGTTTAATCTCCACCGGTGGCAAAAGGCAAGTGGAAATTTAACAACAAAAAAGGCATTTGTAAAGACCCAGCAAACCTACAAAAGCTTTTCTAAATTAATAATCTCTTCTAACTCTTTCACTTTCGAATATGCCCTCTTGATAAGCTTTTCATCTCTGGAATAAGACAGAATTTCCTTATAAAATTCAAGAGCTTCCTGGTGTTTTCCATCTTCGTAAAGAGCATCAGCCACTATTTCAGCCACTTCGCAGTATTCCTCATCCAAAATTTCCGGATTTTTCAGCACTTTCCTGCCCCACTCGGCAATATCTAAAAACCTATCCTGCTCAAAAAGAATGATAGCCAACTCGGCAAAAGCATCTAAAACCATCCATACGTTATCAGAGGTAGTTATTATCTCTTTCAGTATGAACTCAGCTTCATCAAACTTGCCTTTTTCTGCCAAAAACTCCGCCAACACCTTTAAAGCATCCTCTTTTACAAAACCTTCAGATTTTGACACCGCCAAACGATAGTAGTATTCTGCCAGCTCCTCTTTTCCCAAAAGGTCATAAAGAGCTGCTGCGCTCTGAATCACATACGTAGCATCGGGGAAAAGTTCAAGGGTTGACATTACAACATCAAGAGCGCCCTCGTAATCCTCTTCCTGGACAAAAACTTCCGCCAACTTCTGTCTGTATTCAACGTTTTTAAAATCTAAAAGACACGCTTTTGATAATTCCTCTTTTGCTTCTTCGAATTTTCCTGTGTCCGCTAACACTTTACCCAATTCAAAGTGAAGTTCTGGACTCTCTAACCTTGATAGAGCATCTTTTAAAACTTCTATCGCCTTCGGATAGTTTCTTCTAAAGTAATAGATTCTTGCAAGTTCTATGTAGGGAAACGGACTAAACGGGTCAAGAGTTTTTATTTCCTCCAAAACTTTAATTTGCTTCTTTACCGTTCCTATTTCTTTGTAAATACTGTAAAGGGTAAGATAGGCAGACTTATCAAAAGGATTGAGTTCTATCGATTCAAAAAGCTCTCTCTCAGCATCCAAAAACCTCTTCTTTGCCGCCAAGTTGATAGCCTTGTTTATTTTCTCCTTCGAACGAATCTCTCCATCTAAAAACCTTGCCTCTTCCAGACACCTTTCTGCCTCTTCACTCCTACCCAAACCTTCATAGGCTTCTGCCAAAAGAAGATAATAATCAACAGAACGAAACCTTACCTTCTCTAATTCATCTATAGCTCTTTTGTAGTTTTTACTTTTCACCAAAGATTCAGCTTTCTTTAGTATTGATGAGATATCTGCAGTTCTGTCTTTGAATCTTTTACTGTTCACGTTTGTTCGTTCTCCTCAAAATAAACTCTAAGGTTGAGAAAGCCGCTAATTTTAAGTATAAATCCCTACTATGAAATTTCAACCATTACGGAGGTATTATGCTTTCAAAAATAAGGAATAACTTAAGAACTTTCAGCATATTCCTCTGGATTGTAGCCGCTTCATTTGTAGGAACGATTTTCCTTGTCTGGGGAAAAGGCTCTATATCCGGACCTTCAGCCAACGAAGTTGCTACCGTAAACGGTTTAGGCATTAATCTGGCTGAATTCAACAGGGAATATAACAGAGTGCTCGAAGAACTAAAGCAACAATACGGAAACCAGTATAGGAAATTCCTGACAGATAAGGACATCAAACTCTTAGCCCTACGCAATTTAATAAAAAGAAAGTTAATAATCAGTGAAGCTGAAAAAAAAGGAATAAGAGTAAGCAACTGGGCTGTCGCCAAAGAGATTGAAAAAATGCCAGTATTCCAGAAAAACGGTAAGTTTGACGTAAACTTATACAAAAAGGTATTAGCTGCTAATCATCTAACTCCCGAACAATTTGAAAATGAAGTAAGAAACGACTTATTAGTATCAAAAGTTATGTCTGTCGTAGAAAATTCCCCCTCCGTCACAGATTTTGAACTGAATAAACTATACAAAAAGGTATTTGGAAAAAGAAAATTCAAATTCAAGCTATTTTCCTTAAACACGGACAACGTAACAATTTCCGAAAGCGAACTCAAGAAATACTATGAAAAACACAAAAATGAATTCTCAGAAAAATCTGGAGAAAAATTTTTCGTAGTTAAAATTCCAGTTTCCGAAAATGGAGCAACAGAAAAAGCTGCTAAAGCTTTTAAGTTGGCAAAATCCGGAAAATTCAAAGACCTAAACAGTTTTAAGCCGGAAGAAGTTTCTCCACAAAAAGCAAAGAAATTAATGGGAAATAAAAATGTTTACTTCAGCAAGGATAATAAATTCTTATACGTTTACTACAAAGCTCAAAGTTCAAAAATCCTACCGTTCGAACAGGTCAAACCTCAAATAGAAAACATCTTGAAAGGACAAAAAGCTTTTGAAATTTCTAAAAAAGCAGCTGAAGCGTTTGCAAAATCAAACAAACAACCGGAAAACGCCACAGAATTTTTAGACAAAGAAGAGTTTACCGAAAAATTCAAACCCTTAAATCCTGCTGATGTTGAAAAAGCGTTCAATGTAAAAATTGGCGAGAAAGTTGTTATTCCTACCATAAACGGCTTTGCAGTTGTATCTCCGGAAACAGAAGTAACAGTTGGAAAATTAGACCCTGAAAAGAAAAAACAACTGCAAAACTACATCTTAGCCATCAAAAGGAAAAGTAACGAAATTAACTTTCTAAACCTTCTCCAGGAAAAAGCAACAATAAAAATAAACAAAGAATTGCTGAGGTTGCAGTAATGAAAAGTATGACAGGATACGCCAAGGAAACACTGAAAACTGAAAATATAGAAGTAACAGCAGAGATTAGAAGCTTAAACGGGAAAGCCTTAAGAATAAAATACTCTATTCCGAGGTTGTTCAACCCACTGATAGTGGAAATACAATCTACCATAGGAGAAGTTATAAAAAGAGGAGAAGTAGACCTTCACATCTCCTATAAACTACCACCCGAACTTACTCCGGAAGTTTCTGTTAACTACGCTCAAGCCGAAAAGTATATGAAAGCCATTCAAAAAATTTCCGGAGTTTCAGGAAAAGAAATAAGCGTTACGCTAAAAGACTTATTCTCCATTCCGGAAATCTTCCAAAAAGAAGAAACAGAAGTTGACCCGTTTAAGGATGCTGTCATAAATGCAGTAAAAAGTGCTGTATTAAAACTCGATGAAACCAGAAAAATAGAGGGGGAAAAAATCAAAAGATACCTTGAAGAAAAATTAGAAAATATTGAAAAAACTCTTCACGAGATAGAAAAAGAAATAGCAGGAATTGAAGAAAGAATTTTCGAAAGACTAAGAGAAAAAACGAAAAAACTGCTCAAAAGCGCGGAGATAGAGGAAGAAGAAATCCTAAAACGAGTAGAAATAGAAGTAGCACTTTTAGCCGAGAAACAAGACGTTTCAGAAGAGGTTTCAAGGCTGAAAATGCACCTAAAAAGGTTTAGAAACCTTATGGAAGCCGATGAACCCATCGGCAAAACCCTTGACTTTCTATGTCAAGAAATGCATAGAGAAATCAACACGTTAGGAAGTAAACTAAAAGAAATTGACGTAACAGAACCCGTTTTAAAGATAAAATCTGAAATTGCAAAAATTAAGGAACAGGTTCAGAACGTGGAATAGTTTGCGAAAGTAAGTCTGCAATATGAAGGGTTTTAACTTTTAAGTTTTTCCTCTCAATCCCTTCAGCTATGTTCATAACGCAACCGGGGCATTCTGTAACTACTATCTCAGCACCAGTTTCACCTATATTCTTTGCTTTTTTGAGCTGAATCTCTTTTGAAATTTCCGGATGAGAAAGTTTAAAAGAACCACCCATACCACAACAATTATCAGCTTCTTCCATCTCTATAAATTCCAGATTTTTTAAAGAAGTGAGAACTTCTATCGGGTAATTCTTAGGTATTTTTTGTCCTCTCACGATATGACAAGGATAATGCCAGGTAACTTTTACCCTTTGAGGAAGTTCCCAGCTTTTGATTATGTCAATTTCTTCATAAAGAATTTCTATCAATTCTTTAACAGGTTTTTCCATATATTCTTTAATAACGTGCCCACACGTTGCACAAGCTGTTATCACAAAATCGTAACCATCCTGTTGAAATACCTGAATATTTTTCTCTGCCAACCTTTCGTAGGTTTTTAAGTCTCCAGCAAAGTAGGCAGGAGCACCACAACATACCTGTTCTTTGGGAACGTGAACAGTGTATCCGAGACGATTCAAAACTTTAACAACGTTCCTTGCCG
>JAMOPR010000263.1 GCA_027064485.1 Desulfurobacteriaceae bacterium
AGGTGTTAATTCCTTATTACAAAGCCGGTTGCTTAATGGCTGATATGGCTATAGCCGAAGAAATAGAAGAGTTTAGAAAACAGAACCCCGATTTTGCGGTCGTTACTTACGTTAACAGCTCTGCCGACGTTAAAGCGGTTTCCGATATTTGTTGCACATCTGCTAACGCGGTTAAGATAGTTGAATCACTTGAAGAAGAAAAGATACTTTTCGTCCCTGACAGGAATTTGGGCAGTTACGTCGCCTCAAAGGTTAAAGGCAAAGAAATTTACCTCTGGAACGGATACTGTCCTATCCACCATAAGTTAAGGGTAAAAGATGTAGAAGAAAAAAAGGAAAAAGACACTATATTTATAGCTCACCCGGAATGCAGAGAAGAAGTAAGAAAGTTAGCCGACTTTATAGGTAGCACCTCACAGATAGTAAGATTCGTCAAAGAAACAGATGCTCGCAAGGTAATAGTTGGAACAGAAAGAGAAACGATACATCACTTGAAGAAAATTAGACCTGACGTTGAATTTGAAGTGGCTTACGATGGATTTATATGCGACCAGATGAAATTAATTACACCTGAAAGACTTCTAAAATCTTTAGAAAGAGAACAGTTTGAAGTCTTCGTTGACGAAGAAGTTGCAAGTAAGGCAAGGAAGGCAATAGAAAGAATGTTAGCACTATCTTAAGAGGAAAACAATGAAAGGACTAAAAGAATTTAGAGTAAAACAGGATTCTTTATTCATAGGACTACCCTTGATTGTTGACTTGGTGCTCTTAATTTCAGCGCTGTTTCTGCCGGGAATCTGGAAAGCTATTGGAGCAGGGCTGGCATTAGGTTTTGCTGGTTACGTTTTATGGCAGTCAAGACCTCTATTGAAAAATTATGAACTTGTTCTAACGTCTAAAGAGATAATCGTTAAGGACTTCAGAGGTAACGCTATAAGAAAAGTTGAATGGAAGAAAGTAGAAGCCGCAGCTGCAGGCGTTAAGAAAACGTGGAAAATACTAACTTATAGCTTTTTCTTTAGAGTAAAAGGCGAAGAAGACGTTATGTTCGCCCTTGTAACGAGAGAGGAGGGATTAACCGGTAAATTCCAAAGCTTTATGAAAGTAACGCCAAGGAAGAAAGTTCCGGTTCAAATAGTAAAAGCGTAGCAGGAGAGCTGAATTGAAAGAGACATCAACAAGGTTAGTTTTGCACTTCCCCAAAGAAACGTGGGATAAGCCGGTTATTTACAAATTGGTGAAAGATTATGATTTAGTTGTTAACATCCTCCGTGCACAGATACTTCCCAAAATGGAAGGTTCTGCTGTTATAGAATTGAGAGGAGACAGAAAAAAGATAGGAGAAGCAGTAAAGTTCCTAAAATCGTTAAAAATAAAAATAAAACCTTTAGAGCTTGACATTTTCAGAGAAGATGAAAAGTGCGTCCACTGCGGCGCGTGCATAGCACCCTGTCCTACAAATGCTTTTTATCTTGACAAAGAGACATTTATGGTCAAATTTGACAAAGACAAATGTGTAGGATGTGGACACTGTATCCCCGCTTGTCCGTTGAGAATAATTTACTCATCGGAGTTTTAAAAAGATGGCAATAAATGAAAAAATCCTCTCCTACATCGAATCCCACATAGACTCACCACCGTTTTAAACATCCCTATCCTTTCCAATAACCTCATCATCACACCACTACTTTTAGAGGTGATACCATGATTAACTTATTTGTTGTTGGTATTTCGGCTGTTTTGTTGGGAGCAGCTTTGCAGCTAACTTTACCTAAAAAAGCATCCCTAAAGCTAAACTACCTTTCCACAGCTTTCGGTTCCCTTTTAGTTTTAACATCCTCCTTTTTAATGCTTTTAAAAGGTTACTCTAATACTTTTTCCTTCTTCTCCCCAATTCCCCTACTAAAGGTATCGTTCCATTTTGATTCTCTTTCAGAATTCTTCACTTTCGTTATATCACTCGTTGCCCTATCTTCGGCAATTTACTCGGTTGGATACGTTGAAGAACTTGTAGAGGAAAAGAAAAACGTCAAATTATTTAATTTACTCTACAGTTTCTTTTTCGTTTCTATGATTTTGGTCGTTACAGCGTGGAACGGATTCTACTTCCTCATCGTTTGGGAACTTATGTCTGTCCTTTCCTACATGATGGTTTCGTTTGACTACAAAAACAGAGAAAATGAATTTGCAGGATACCTTTATATCCTAATGACTCACCTCGGAACAGCTTTCATCGTTATTTCATTCGTCCTCCTTTTCCTCAAAGCTGGAACGTTTGACTTTAACTCGTTTGAAAAGTTATCCCTTTCTCCCCAATACGCACTAATTGTAGCCCTGTGCGCCCTCATAGGATTTGGAATGAAAGCCGGAATAGTTCCTTTTCACATTTGGCTCCCCTACGCTCACCCCGTAGCTCCTTCCAACGTCTCCGCTTTAATGTCTGGCGTAATGATTAAAACTGCAATCTACATGCTTCTAAGGTTCTACTTTTCTTTCCTTCCGAACTTAGGAATAAACTTTGGAATTTTCATACTAACGTTGGGAACTCTAAGCGCTCTAATAGGAATTACCTATTCATTTATGCAAAAGGACCTTAAGAGACTTTTAGCCTACAGTTCCATTGAAAACATAGGAATTATATTTATGGGACTGGGACTTACCATCATCTTTAACGCTACTGGGCATCAAACCCTTCGTGATTTTACTCTGGTAGGCGTCTTGTTCCACACAGTAAACCACGCTTCGTTCAAAGGGCTTCTATTTTTAGCTTCAGGAGCAGTTCTTAAATCCTGCCACACGAAAAATATAGAAAAGCTTGGAGGATTGATAAAGAAAATGCCTACCACTGCTCTTTTATTCCTGATTGGTTCCATGGCGATATGTGCCCTGCCCCCATTTAACGGATTTATGAGCGAATGGATTGTTTATCAAAGCCTTCTTTCCACGTTTAAGTTAAACAATGAAACAGTAAGATTACTATCTCCCCTATTTGCCGCGGCTCTTGCCGTAACTGGTGGGCTTGCACTTGCCACTTTTGTTAAAGCCTTCGGAATCTCTTTTCTTGGCAACCCGAGAAGCAAACACTCAGAAAACGCTGAAGAAGTTGATACCTTTATGAAAACAGGAATGTGGATTTTAGCTCTCACCTGTATAATCTTCGGAATTTTCCCGGGACTGATTTTCAAGCTTACTGAAGGATTTACCGGCTACGTTCCAACCGATAATCTATTTCACCTTACGAGTCTTATAGATGGAAAAAGTTCTGTTTCCAACGCCGCCGTTCTAACGGCTCTACTTACCGTTTTTACAATCTCATACCTCCTAATAAAAGCCGACAGAACCGTTTACGAAACGTGGGATTGTGGATTGAACGAATACAACCCAAAAGCACAATACACAGCCACAGGCTTCTCACAGCCGATAAGAAGAATTTTTTCCTTGATTCTTAAACCTGTAAGAAGAGTGGATGTTCGCAGAAAAGCCTTTAAATACTACACCCAGCAAATGAAAGTTGAAGAAGAAGTAACACCGATTTTTGAAAAATATTTATACCTACCCACCGCTCTCTCCATTACAAAAACTGCTGATTTTGTCAGAAGTAAGATTCACTGCGGAAACATTAACGCTTACCTATTCTACATAGCTTTAACGCTAATAGCCACTTTAATCTACATTAACGTGAGGTAAGGCAAAGATGGAAGTGCTGATAGGTATCGTGCAACTTTTGCTAATTGTAATTCTTGCTCCCGGCGTTAACGCAGTAATCCACAAAACGAAATGTCTAATAAGGGGACAAAAAGGTCCTTCTATTTTACAACCCTATAGAGATATCTATAAACTACTCAACAAAAGGTCTGTTATCTCAGATACTGCTTCATGGATTTCAAGGTTTGCTCCCTACATCATTTTTTCCGTTAGCGTCGTTGCAGCTGCTTTTATCCCCGTGTTTTCTTCAAAAACTCTTTTTCACTTTTCTTCTGATGTAATCGGTTTTACCTACCTAATGGCTCTTGGAACGCTTTTCCTAACGCTCTACGGTCTTGACCAAGGTAGTGCTTTTGGAGGTTTAGGAAGTTCCAGGGAGGTAACAATTGCTGCTCTTGCTGAACCTGCAATGATGATTGCAATTTTTACGGTTTGCATAATGAACGGAACATCCAGTATTTCGGAAATCTTTACAAAACTTTCTGTTCATCCCTTACAGGCTTTCTCAGTTTCTTCTGTCTTTTCTCTACTTGCATTACTAATGGTTGCGATAGCTGAATCGGCAAGAATTCCCGTTGATAACCCGGAAACCCACCTTGAGCTAACTATGGTTCACGAAGCAATGATTTTGGAAGCCTCCGGTAGAGATTTAGCTCTAATAGAGTTAGGGTCTTTAATAAAACAAGCAATATTCATCTCATTTATAGCTTCAGCCATATTTCCCATTTCTGGGCTTTTAGGATTTATCTGGTATTTGCTAAAAGTATTTTCGATAGCCATTCTTATCGGCTTTATTGAAATCAGTAACGCAAAACTGAGGTTCTTTAGGGTTCCCGACTTTTTGGCAGTTGCTTTTACGCTTTCTGTAATTTCGTTGATTGTTCACTATCTGGAGGTATAAAATGGAAGTTAAACTTGCAGAGTTTTTCATAGCTCTGGCGGTATTCTTCTCCATAACGATAGTTGCAAGTAACAGGTTGTTTTTGGGAATCAAATCCTACGCCCTACAGTCCCTCTCCATCGCAGCCGCAACTACTTTAATTGCATCAATAGAAAACATATCTCACCTTTTTGTTTCGGCACTTTTGATGCTTATAGTTAAAGCGTGCATCATA
Source organism: Desulfurobacteriaceae bacterium (assembly GCA_027064485.1). Taxonomy (GTDB): domain Bacteria; phylum Aquificota; class Aquificia; order Desulfurobacteriales; family Desulfurobacteriaceae; genus Desulfurobacterium_B. The sequence continues at coordinate 4,821 of JAMOPR010000263.1, forward strand.
CCTTTACTTTTGTTTTACGTTACGAAAAAGCTAAACATACAGCGAAAAATTGAAACAAACGTCACCATATTTGACTCTGTAATTTTCTGTGCTCTAATAGTAGTTTTTTCCTACTTTTTAGTAGCCAAGTTTAACCTTTCTTCCAGAGTTTTAGGTTTCAATGTAATTCCCCTTTCCATATCTGTAATTATCATCGGTCTTTTCATAATGGTTACGAGGAGAAAAGCTATAACCCAGATATTGGGCTTTTTAACGCTGGAAAACGGCATCTTTATGGCTGAAATAGCCTCTACGCACGGAATGCCTGTATTTGTTGAACTCGGAATTTTTATGGACGTTCTGATAGGAGTAATAATTGCAGGAATATTCGTCTACCGCATGAGTGAAACGTTTAACGATATTGACACAGAAAAACTCACAAGTTTTAAGGAGTAAGAGCGATGGAATTGATTGTCCTGCTCTTTATACCTTTGCTGGGAATGGTTGCGTCTTTTCTACCTAAAAGGGAATATGCTTTCCTCGTTTTGAGCGGAATCGATTTGGGAATTGGAGTAGAAATATGCAGGAAAGTGTTAGAGGAGGGGAGGATTTTTGCCCTCTCCAATTACCTGTTTGCCGACTCACTTTCGGTTCTTTTGATTCTGATAATTACCGTTCTATCGTTCCTTGCGGGAATCTACTCAATCCCGTATTTAAGTGCAGAAAACGTAAACGAAAAGGCGAAATCAAAGTTCTACTTTCTAATCAACGCCTTTATTTTCAGCATGTTGCTCACCGCTGTTTCAAATAATTTGGGAATTTTATGGGTTGGAATAGAAGCTACTACTCTATCAACAGCTTTCCTTGTAAGTTTTTATAAAAATCCCCCCTCCCTCGAAGCCGGCTGGAAATATCTAATCATCTGCTCGGTTGGAATAGCTTTTGCGCTTTTTGGCATAGTTATTCTCTTCTTCTCGGTAGCTCCATACTTAGGTTATGAAGCCGACGTTTTAAACTGGACCAATCTTATGAGCGCTGCTACTTCTAACAAAATTAACATAAACCTCGCTAAATTAGCATTTGCCTTTGCACTTATCGGTTTTGGAACCAAAATGGGGCTTGCTCCCATGCATACTTGGCTTCCCGACGCCCACAGTCAAGCCCCGTCTCCGGTAAGTGCGCTCCTTTCAGGCGTTCTGCTCAACTGCGCTGCCGCCTCAATATTGAGAATAGGTAACGTTCTCGGAGCTACTGGAGAAAAAGAAATAGTTTCCAACCTCCTAATCTTTTTCGGGACTCTCTCCGTATTCTTGGCAGGACTGTTCCTCTTGAAACAGAAGGACTATAAAAGAATGTTCGCTTTTTCCAGCATGGAGCATATGGGACTCATTGCCATGAGTTCCGGGTTTGGAGGAATGGGGATTTTCGCAGCTATGTTTCATATGCTTAACCACGCCTTTACGAAATCTCTACTTTTTATGAGCGCGGGCAACGTTCTGTGTTCTCTTCATACAAGAGAAATAGAAAAAATTAGAGGGCTCTTTAAAACTATGCCAATCACGGCGTTTCTTTTAGGGCTCGGAACTCTGGCAATTACCGGAACACCGCCCTTCAACATCTTTAGCAGCGAGTTCTTAATCATTACATCGGGATTCGTAACGCACCACTTATGGGCAGTGGGAATAGCTTTGGCAGGTCTTACCATGGTTTTTGCCGGGCTCGGTTTTCACGTTACAAAAATGCTCTTCGGGGAACCTTCCTTTGAAGGGAACAGGGAAGTAAGCTTCATTCAGCTTTTAACTCCTGTCATTCTTCTCATAATCGTTTTAGTAGGGGGAATCTACATGTGTCAACCTGTTGAAGAACTTCTAAACGATATTCAAAACAACGTTCTGAGGTTCGTGTAATGGAAAAACTCATTTTAGAGGCAGAGGAAAGAGGAAATGCATCTATCTTAAAGGTCAACAGAGAAAACTTGAGAAAGGTATGCAACAAGCTCTTCTACAGGAAAGGTTACCCCTTGAGAACCGTAATCTGCACAGACGAAAGAAATTTAGGAAAGGATTTTACCCTCAGATACGTTTTTGAAAACGCTATAAACAGAAAACTGATAATTGTCGAAACTCAAACAGACGGCAAGTTTCCCTCTGTTGCAAAGTCCATACCGGCTGCAAACTGGTTTGAAAGAGAAATCAAGGATATGTTTGGCTTAATTCCCGAAGGACATCCAGATTTAAGACCTCTATTCCTCTTCCCGGAAAATTACCCAGAGAACTTCCATCCCCTCAGGAAAGATGCCGAGTTAAACGTTGAAAAGTATGAATTCCAACCCCGAAAATACTCTTATAAAGAAATTGAAGGAGAAGGAATTTTCAATATTTTGGTTGGACCCATCCACGCAGGAATTATTGAACCGGGACACTTTCGCTTCAGCCTTATAGGAGAACCTATCGTTAACCTTGAAATCAGACACGGATGGAAGCACAAAGGTATTGAAAAACTATTTGAATCCAAAACTTATCAAGAAGGTATTAAGCTGGCAGAAAGGGTTTCTGGAGATAACTCCTTTTCTCATTCGCTGTGCTTTGCTTCGGCAGTAGAAAACTTGAGCGGCACTGAAATACCAGAAAGGGCAAAAC
>JAMOPR010000264.1 GCA_027064485.1 Desulfurobacteriaceae bacterium
GGAGCGCCACCGTGCAAGTAAGGTATAATCCGAAGTGTTCTCCCATCCACTCTCTCCTTCTCTGCATTTCCGGACGGGGAATGTAACCCTTTTTCATAAGGGCGTAAGCTGCATTCGCGCCGCTGTAAAGAGTAGCGTTAAGGGCAGAAGATATACTTGCAAGAGCACCTATTGAAAGAAGAAAATAGCCGAAACTACCCAAAACGGGTTGTGCAGCAACAGCAAGGGCGTTTTCTTTATACTTTACCAACTTCTCAGCCGGTAAAGAACCCAGAGCAGCCAACGAAACAGCAACGTAAACAGCTATAACGATAAAAATGCTTAAGTAAATAGCTCTGGGGACGTTGAGGTGGGGATTTTCTATATTTTCACTATCGTTGGTAACAATACCAAAACCCATGTATGAGAGAAAGAAAACAACTGATGCGGTTAGTATTCCCTTTATATAATGAGGAGAAGCATCAAATTTGAGATATTCAGGATGAAATGAACAAAAAGCAGCAGCCACAAAACTCAAAAGCACCCAAAGCTTAAACAAAACAATCCAAAACTCCAGTTTACCAATAAACCGGCTTCCTCCAGAATAGTTTAATGCTCCAAACAGAGCAATTATCATAACTTCAACAACAGGATAAAAGCTTTTATTGAGATGAACAAGTGGAACAAAATAACCAGCAAAGCTTACGGCAAAGAGAGAAATAGAAATGACAAAACTTATCCACATTAAAACGCTAAGGGTTCCTACAACTGGACTGCTCCCAAATCCCCTCTCTATAAAAGCTATAGGACCCGCATTAGAAACGAAACTTTTGCCAAAATAGGCATAAGAATACGCCACCATCAAAGCGTAAACGCCGCTAAGGAAAAAAGCAAATGGAAGTCCTGTTCCAGCTATCTTTACGCCGTATCCGAAAATGGAGAATATACTGGCACCTATCATAGTTCCTACAGCCATAGCCACTGCTTGAAGCAACGTAAGTTTCGCTTCTTTTTTCATAACAACCTCTCTCCTTTGATAAAATCGATTGTAGCAGAAACCACAGTAGAGGGAATTAATGAGAAAAACACTGTGCAGTCTATTCTTACTATTACTTATCCCGATTTTTCCGTTAAACAGTCAATCGTTTGCCGAAGATAAACCTGTAGAAGCGTGGATAGTGAAGAAAAAAATCGGGAACAGAAAGGTAGAAGTTATAAAAATTAGAATGGAATCTGGTAAAGTAATAGAAATAGCACCCGGTTTAACGAAGGAAGAGATTCCAAAACCAGTGAATAACCTTCCGGAAGAAACTTCCACAAAACTGCTCTACTTAGCAGGAGGGACAGTAGCAGGATTGGGAATCGGAATACTTGTGATGAAATACTTGATAGAAAAGGAAAAGGCTCGCAGCAAACGCTAACGAGCCTTTTCTATAAGAAGCTTCTTGGCTTTAATTTTCTTTTCCAAATCTTTTCTTGCTTCCTCTTCCTCTTCTGTAAGCGCTGAAAGCTGCTCTTCCATTTTTTTCACTTCTGCTTCAATAGCAGCAACATCAACTTCACCAGGTTCGTAAATTTCATGAACACCTATTCTAACAACGTCCGGCTCTATTTGAACGAACCCGTCAAAAAGTAATTTCCTCCCTTCTTCTCCAGAAACACTTTTCCACTCAACAAATCCTGCAGAAATGGAATAGAACTCTGGCTGGTGACCGGGTAAAACACCAACAACACCATCCTCTAACTCTACATATACCTCAGAAGCATCAATCTCGTAGTGCTTCCCTGTTGAAGAAGCCAAATACAATTTCAACTCAGATGGAATTCCCTTTACAGTAGCCATCTATGCTCTCCCTTATTTCTTAGCTTCAGCTTCCTTCATAAGCTTTTCACCTTTCTCAATAGCTTCATCTATGTTACCAACCATGTAGAACGCGTTTTCAGGAAGATGGTCAAGCTCACCGTTAACTATCTTTTCAAAACCTTCAATAGTCTCTTCTATCGTTACGTAACGTCCAGGCATACCTGTAAAGACTTCAGCAACGTGGAATGGCTGAGTGAGGAAGAGCTGGATTCTTCTTGCTCTGTGAACAACAAGTTTATCTTCCTCAGAAAGCTCTTCCATACCCAAGATTGCAATAATTTCGAGAAGCTCTTTGTAACGCTGGAGGTATCTTTGAACTTCCCTCGCAACGCGGTAGTGTCTCTCACCAACGATGTTAGGGTCAAGCATACGGGATGTAGACTCAAGTGGGTCAACAGCTGGATAAATACCCTGCTCAGCTAAAGAACGGGAAAGAACTGTTGTTGCATCAAGGTGAGCAAACAACGTAAACGGAGCTGGGTCTGTAAAGTCGTCAGCAGGAACGTAAATAGCTTGAACAGAAGTAATAGAACCTTTCGTTGTAGAGGTAATACGTTCCTGAATAGCACCTACTTCCGTTGCAAGCGTAGGCTGGTAACCAACCTCAGAAGGAATTCTACCTAAAAGGGCGGAAACTTCCGCACCAGCTTGAATAAACCTGAACATATTGTCAACGAAGAAGAGAACGTCTCTTCCCTCAACATCCCTAAAGTATTCAGCCATTGTAACGCCAGTCATTGCAACGCGCCACCTGTTACCGGGAGGCTCGTTCATCTGACCGTAAACAAGAACCGTATTATCAAGAACGCCGGACTCTTTCATTTCAAGCCAGAGGTCTGTTCCTTCTCTTGTTCTCTCTCCAACGCCGGCAAATACGGAGAAACCACCGTGCTTCATTGCAACGTTGTGGATAAGCTCCATAAGGAGAACCGTTTTACCAACTCCGGCACCACCAAACAGTCCTGTTTTTCCACCTTTAGCATACGGTTCAAGAAGGTCAATAACTTTGATTCCTGTCTCAAAAATTTCTGCCGTAGATTTTTGCTCCGTAAGAGGAGGAGTGGGTCTATGAATGGGCCAATATTCCTCCGCTTCTACAGGTCCCTGCTCATCTATAGGCTGACCTACAACGTTAAAAATTCTTCCTCTCGTAGCGTGACCAACAGGAACTTTAAGGTAATCACCTGTATCTATTACTTCCATTCCTCTCTTTAAACCTTCTGTAGCACCAAAAGCAACGCATCTTACTCTATTTTCACCAAGCTGTTGGTGAACTTCAAGCATAAGGTCACCTGTAGTAATCTTACCGTCCCAAGTAATAGTCTTAACGTTGGGGACTCTTAAAGCGTGATAAATCTTCGGAAGATGCCCGTCTGGGAACTCAACATCTATTACAGGACCTACAATTTGAACTATTCTACCTTTATGTTCTGCCATATCTATCCTCCCTATTTCATTGCTTCAATAGCTGTCGTAATTTCAATGAGCTCTTTCGTAATCGCAGCTTGTCTTGCCTTGTTAAAGGAAATTGTAAGTTTCTTAATAAGGTCATCTGCATTCTTTGTAGCGTTATCCATAGCAGTCATACGTGCTGCATGCTCTGAGGTCTCAGATTCTTTCAAGGCTCTTAGAATTGCTGCAGAAACGTAAGATTTAACGGCTCTTTCAACAACACTTTCATCTGGTCCTACAAGGTATTCAGCTACAGGAACATCCTCTTCTACTTCAACAACAAGAGGTAGAATCCTTTCTACGGTAACTTCCTGAGTGAGAGCGTTAACGAATCTATTGTAAACAACGTAAACTTCATCGAAATACTCAGAAATATAACCAAGGTAAATATCTTCAGCTATCTCGTTAGCCAGAGGAAGACCTATTCTACGAAATATATCTCTAATTTCCTTTCTTACATGAAGGTCAGAATACTTGGTAAAAAACTGAGAAGCTTTATTCCCTACTGTTGTAAGACTAACATCTATACCCTGCTCTTTTTTCTCCTTAGCAAGCCGATTAACCGTTCTAATAATGTTAGCGTTAAAAGCGCCGCACAAACCTTTATCGGAAGATATAACTACATACTCTACGCGTTTAACAGGACGCACGTTAAAGATAGAATGGATAGCCGGATTCTCTCTCAGGTAAAGCCCTTCAACTATCCCTCTCATTACCTTAGCATAAGGTCTAACGTTAAATAGGTCACTCTGAACTTTACGAAGTTTAGCAGCGGAAACCGCCTTCATAGCAGCGGTTATCCGCTTAGTTCCTTTAAGACTTTTTATCTTAGCTTTTATCTCTCTCATTCCGGGCATTTTCTACCTCTCCAATTACGCAGTAAACGTAGCCTTAAACTCCTTAACAGCCGCGTGAAGCTTCTCTGTTAACTCGTCATCAAGTTGTTTCTTCTCCAAAATCTCCTTGAGAATTTCAGGATGCTGTGCATCCATAAAGGCATAAAGCTCTCTTTCAAACTTAGTAACAGCTTCTACTGGTATATCATCAAGGTATCCGTTAATAGCAGCAAAGAAAGCAACTATCTGCTTTTCAACTGGAATTGGTTGATAAGGAGGCTGCTTAAGTAGTTCCATTAATCTTCTACCGCGTTCAAGCTGAGCTCTTGTTGCTGGGTCAAGGTCAGAAGCGAACTGAGCAAAAGCTTCAAGTTCTCTATATCTTGCAAGTTCAAGACGAAGCTTACCTGCAACCTGCTTCATTGCCTTAATCTGAGCTGCACCACCAACCCTTGAAACGGAAAGACCTACGTTAATAGCAGGTCTTTGACCTTTGTAGAAGAGGTCAGTTTCAAGGAAAATCTGACCGTCGGTAATAGAAATAACGTTCGTAGGGATGTAAGCAGAAATATCTCCCGCTTTAGTTTCAATAATAGGTAATGCAGTAAGAGAGCCAGCACCCAGCTCATCTTTAAGTTTAGCAGCCCTCTCAAGGAGTCTGGAGTGGAGATAGAAAACGTCTCCAGGATAAGCTTCTCTACCAGGCGGACGCCTTAAGAGGAGGGACATTTCCCTGTAAGCCACAGCTTGTTTTGAAAGGTCGTCATAAATAATGAGAGCTGCTCTTCCTGTATCTCTAAAGTATTCCGCAACTGTTACCGCAGAGTAAGGAGCAAGGTATTGAAGCGCAGCAGGCTCAGAAGCAGTAGCAGAAATCACAATAGTGTAATCCATAGCACCGTGTTCTTTTAGAAGCTGTATAGTTTGAGCTACCGTTGAACGCTTCTGACCAATTGCGCAGTAAATACATACAACGCCTTCCCTCTTTTGGTTGAGAATTGTGTCTATAGCAATAGTTGTTTTACCTGTTTGCCTATCACCGATAATAAGCTCTCTCTGCCCTCTACCGATAGGTATAAGCGCATCGATGGCTTTAATTCCCGTTTGGAGGGGTTCATGAACCGGTTTTCTTGTAACTATACCTGGAGCGATACGTTCAACAGCACGTCTTTCTACATATTCAATGTCTCCCTTACCGTCAATAGGTCTTCCAAGTGGGTCAAGAACCCTTCCAATAAGACCGTCACCTACGGGCATATCAAGGATTCTTCCCGTTCTCTTTGCCTTTCCGCCTTCTACAATTCCTTTACCTTCGCCTAAAAGAACAACACCTACGTTGTCCTCTTCAAGGTTGAAGGCAACACCTTCAGTTCCGTCTTCAAACTCTACAACTTCGCCATACTCAACGTTTTCAAGACCATAAACCCTTGCAACACCGTCACCAACTTTGATAACAATTCCTGTTTCATCAAGCTTTACTGAAGCTTCAAATTCCTCAATCTGCTTTCTTATTAGTTCGGAAATCTCCTCTGCCCTTACTTGCATCCCTTCACCTCGCTAACTGTTTTTATGTTAATCAGCAATAGCTTTCTTCAAATTTTCAAGTTGCGTTTTCACAGAAGCATCAATAACTTTGTCTGCCACTTTAACTACAAAACCGCCTATTAAGGAGGGATCAAGGTTAACAGATATCTCTGCCTTCTTTCCGAAAAGCTCCTCTATTTTCGTCTTTATCTTTTCCAAGGTATTCTCATCAAGCTCGGTAGCACTCGTTATCTCTGCTTTTACAATACCCAACTTTGCATCAACAAGAGATTCAAACTCTGAAACGAACTCTCTTAAAATCCCAAGCCTGTTCTTTTCAGCCATAAGAAGAAGAACTCTTCTAAGCTCTTCCATAACTTCAATTTTTGACAAAATTTGTTCCATAAGAGATTTTTTCTTTTCCACCGCTACAACAGGACTCTTGAAGTAACGGATAGCCCTGTCATCGATAAGCTGATTTATAGTTTTTACTTCTTCAAGCACTTTCTCAAGCTTTTCCTCAGGTAAAACTTCAACTAACGCCTTAGCATACCTTCTTGCTACCCTAACTTCCAGTCTCAACTTGATCCCTCCTAAAGCTTTTGAAGGCTTGTTTCAATAAGTTTCTTGTTCGTTTCTGGTGTTATAGAACCTTTTAATTTCTTCTCAGCAAGTTCTACAGCTTTCTGAGCTGCAAATTTCTTAAGCTCTTCTTTGGCTTTAAACACTTCTTTCTCTATCTCTTCATCTGCCATTTCTATTATTCTTTCAGCAGTGCTCTTCGCTTCAGCTATTATCTGTTCTCTTTCTTTCTGAGCAAGCTCTTTTGAATAGGCGAGAATTTTTTCCGCTTCAGCTTTTGCTTCTTTTGATTTTTCTTCAGCTTCTTTGAGCAGTTTTAACGCCTCTTCCTTTTCCTTTTTTGCTCTCTCAAACTTACTAACTACTGCATTAATACCATCAGAAATGAAACGAGAAACTGGCTTCCTTAAGAGCCAATAAAGAATGGCTATCAAGATTACAGTGTTAACCAACTTCCAAAAAAGAAAGTTCCCGCCGTGCTCCATATTTCCTCCTCTATTAAGCAGCCTTTCCTAATATCTTCTTCACTATTTCTTCGGCTATTTGTTCTGCTTCTTTCTCTAACTTGGCTTTCTCAACCTCAAATGCAGACCAGATTTCCTGCTTTGCCTTCTCTACCTTGGCTGCAGCTCTTTGGTTGGCTTCAGAGAGGATTTTTTCCCTTTCCTCTTTTGCTTCTTTAACAGCTTCATCAATCATTTTCTTCGCCTTCGCCTTTGCTTCCGCAAGAACGCTCTCTACCTCTTTCAAAAGAAGCTCAGCTTTTTTCTTTAAGGATTCAATTTCTGAGTAGTGTTTGGCTAACTCCTCTTCCCTCTCCTCAAGAAGCTCTAACAGTGGTCTAAAAAGAAATTTGTTGATAAGAACCATAAAAACTAAAAAGTTAACAGCTTGAACAGTTAACCAGAACCAACTGATGCTGACTATACTTTCCTTCATCTCCCACTCCTCAAGGTTCTATTATTTCTCCTCCTCCCATGAGGAGATTACTGTAATAAAAAGCACACACTTGACCTGGCGCCGGAGCTTCAACTTTCGGACGTAATTTTACACAATAAATTCCGTTTTTTAAATACTCTATTTTTTGGATATTGACAGGAGTTGCTCTGTATCTTATTTGAACCGAAATTTCGCTTTGATTT
>JAMOPR010000265.1 GCA_027064485.1 Desulfurobacteriaceae bacterium
CTCTCAACTGCCATTTTTGGGGTGACTACTCTTTTCTGGTCATCCTTTGAAGCCCATAAAGGTCTAATACCTGGCGTAACCGTAATGAAATCTTTCCCTAACTCTCTTTTTATCCTCTCAACCTCTTTAGCAGAACACACAACTCCATCAAAACCCGCTCTTTTAGCAAGTTCTGCAAGGCGCAATACCGTATCTTCAACACTTGAGCGAATACCTATACTTTTTAAATCTTCTTCTCCCATACTGGTAAGAACAGTTACGGCTATGAGTAAAGGCTTTTCAATACCCAAACTTTCAGCATATTCCTTGTTAAATTCTGCAACTTCTTTAAGTAAATTAAAGCCTCCGAAGGCATGAACGTTATACATAAATGCACCGGATTCAACAGCAACTTTAGCTGCCGATTTAACAGTGTTGGGAATATCGTGATATTTCAAATCTAAGAAAACCTTTCCTCCCAAATTAGAAATTTCCTCAACAACAGAAACACCACATCTTGAAAACAGCTCAAGACCCACTTTAAAGTAATTAACTTCCTCTATTATTTTCTTAACAAGACCTATTGCTTTCTCTTCAGAATCAAAATCAAGAGCAACAATAATATTACTCATCGGTAAACTCCTCTATCATACAAACAAAGGTAGGTTTCAAAATAACGTCCAATTTATCTATCTCTTCTATCGCCTTTTGAACATCTCTCTTTTTCGCAGGATGGGTTGTCATAACAACCGGAACTCCTCCTTCAACTGTAACGCTTTTCTGTAGAGCCATTTTTATGCTTATGCCGAACTTTGCCAATATCTTTGAAATGCTTGCAAGAACGCCGGGTTTATCAAGGGCTGTAAAACGCAGATAAAAACTGGAAATAAATTCATCAGGTTCTTTTATCTTGACATTACTCTCACTAAACAAACATTCGGGAACGTCATAAAAATTACCCAAAGCCAAATCAACAATATCTGAAACAACAGCACTTGCTGTGGGTTTTTCTCCTGCCCCTTTACCGTAGTAAAGGGTTTCACCAACAAAATCTCCATCAATCAAACAAGCATTAAACACACCGTTAACGCTTGCCAGTATATGGTTTTCAGGTATCATGGTAGGATGAACTCTTACCTCCATACCATCTTCTTCAAGCTTTGATATGGCTAAAAGCTTGATTCTGTAACCAAAATCCATTGCGAGTTCAATATCAAGAGGAGTAATTTCTCTTATTCCTCTCAGGTAAACGTTCTCCGTCCTTACCCATTTGCAATAAGCAAGACTTGAAAGAATGGCAATTTTGTGGGCTGCATCATAACCTTCAACATCAAGTGTTGGGTCAGCTTCAGCGTATCCTAATTCCTGTGCCTCTTTTAGAGCAGTAGAGAAATCAACTTTCTTTTCCGTCATCATTGTCAAAATATAGTTAGCAGTTCCGTTTATAATTCCGTATATTCCTTTAATTTTGTTGCCGACAAGTCCTTCTCTTAAAGCCTTTATAACGGGAATACCTCCCCCAACGCTTGCTTCAAACTTCAAAGAAGCACTATTTTCCTTTGCCAATCTAAACAGTTCTTCCCCGTAATCGGCAAGGAGAGCCTTATTTGCCGTAACAACGTGCTTTTTCATTTTTAATGCTTCAATTATGAGGTCTCTTGCTACTGTAGTTCCTCCTATAAGCTCCACAACTACATCGCAATCTGCACTTTTTAAAGCCTTAAAACCGTCGTCATAAACCTTATCTGCAGGAACTCCCAAAGACTTCACTCTATCAGGATTTCTATCGGCAACAAACGCTATTTCTATCTTTTTACCTACTCGTCTCTCTATTAGAGCGCTGTTCTCCAAAAGCAACTTAACGACGCCGCCGCCAACAGTTCCGCAACCTACAATCCCCACACGCATAAGCACCTCTTAAACTCTGATATTCCTAAGTCCGTATTTCTCAAAAGCCCTCTTTATGCCTCTTACTGCTTGCTTTATTCTTAACTCGTTTTCAACTAAAGCAAATCTAACGTATTTATCTCCATACTCCCCGAAACCCACTCCCGGAGAAACGGCAACTTTACCGTCCAAAAGGAGCATTTTGGCAAATTCAAGAGAACCCATGGATTGGAATTTTTCGGGGATTTTTGCCCAAACAAACATAGTAGATTTCGGTTTTTCTACCTGCCAACCGATACGGTTAAGTCCTTCTACCAAAACATCACGCCTCTTTTGATAAATCTTTCTATACTCTTCAACGCAAGATTGGTCGCTTTTTAAAGCTATTATTGCTGCTATTTGAATAGGCTGGAACATTCCGTAATCAAGGTAACTCTTCATCCTGTATAAAGCATGAATGATTTCCTTATTGCCAGAAGCAAAACCAACCCTCCAACCAGCCATTGAGTAAGTTTTAGAAAGGGAATAAAACTCAACTGCAACGTCTTTAGCTCCCTTAACCTGTAGAATGCTCGGCGGGACGTATCCATCAAAAGCTATCTCCGCGTAAGCTATATCCTGAATCACTATAAGGTTGTTATCCTTCGCAAAATCCACCACCCTCTCAAAAAAATCAAGAGAAACACAAGCAGTAGTAGGATTGTGGGGAAAGTTAAGAATGAGAACTTTGGGGCGGGGCCAGCTTTCCTTATAAGCTTTAACTATGGATTCAAAGAACGCTTCTTCATCAAAACCTTCTTCCGTTAAGAGCGGAACGCTCCTAACATCGCCGCCTGCAATAATAATGGAATATGGATGAATGGGATAAGCAGGAGTGGGAACTATCGCAACGTCACCAGGATTAATTAAAGTTAAAGCCAAGTGGGCAAGACCTTCTTTCGAACCTATAGTTGTAATGATTTCTGTTTCCGGGTCAAGGTCAACGTTATACTTTCTCTTATACCAAAGAGAGAGCGCTTCCCTAAGCTTAAACAATCCTTTAGTTTGGGAATACCTGTGGTTCTTAGGATTCTGCGCAGCCTCACAAAGCTTGTCAACTATGTGCTGTGGCGTGGGTAAATCCGGATTTCCCATTCCCAAATCTACAATGTCCTCTCCAGCCCTACGCAACTTAGTTTTCAAATCGTTCACAACAGCAAACACGTAGGGAGGCAACCTGTCTATCCTTGCAAACTGAAACTTGGACATTTCAAATCTCCAACGCATCAAATTATTAAGTGTTATTTTATAGGAATTCCTACCATCATTGATAAAATACGCAAAGCAATTTTTCGAGGGAAGGGTGAAAGCACTTTTTGGAGGAAGTTTTAATCCTGTTCACATAGGACATTTAATACTCGCAAGGGACATATTAGAAGATTTCCTACTTGAAAGAGTAATTTTCGTTCCTGCTTTTATCCAACCTTTAAAGGAAAAACTACTAGTTCCGCCAGAAATAAGGTTAAACCTTTTAAAAGTTTCAATTAAAGAAGAACAGCGCTTTAATGTTTGGGATTATGAAATAAAACAGGGAGAGGTTTCCTATACCTACAAAACCCTTGAAGCGTTTGTCAAAATTTTCAAGGAAAATCCCCTCCTCATAATGGGCTCAGATTCCTTCCTCTCATTTCACAGATGGAAAAAACCGGAAAAAATCCTCTCCCTCTCCACCCTCCTCATCGTCCAAAGACCAGGTTACGAAGAAAACCTTACAGACGTTCTAAAAAAACTTAACGTCAACCTTCCAGTAGCAGAGGTTGAAAAAGGCAACGTAGATAAAACGATTCTCTCTAAAGCCAAGATAATCTTCTACAGAGGTAGACAGCTCCAGATAAGCGCAACAGAGATAAGAGAACGCTTAAAACAGGGCAAAAGCATCAAATACATGGTAACGGAAGAAGCGGAAAAAATCCTCAGGAGGTGGTGGGAAAATGCCTTTCAGAAAAATGTTTAACAAAATGACCCTAAGAGACATAAAGAAAGAAGACCTGAAAGGGAAAAAGGTTTTCGTAAGAGTTGACTTTAACGTCCCCATAGAAAACGGCGTCATCCAAAACGACAAAAGAATAAGGGCAGCCCTACCGACAATCAATTACCTGATAGACTGCGGTGCAAAAGTAATACTCTGCTCTCACCTTGACAGACCTAAAGGATGGGACCCCAAGCTCTCTTTAAAGCCCGTAGCGGAAAGGCTTGCCCGTTTGTTAGAAAAGGAAGTAAAGTTCATTCCAGACGTTGTCGGCGAAGAAGTTGAATGGGAAGTAAACAACTTGAAAGAAGGAGAAGTTGCCCTCCTTGAAAACGTTCGATTCTACAAAGAGGAAACAAAGAACGACGAGGAATTTGCCAAAAAACTTGCAAAACTTACAGACATCTACGTAAACGACGCCTTCGGAACAGCTCACAGAAAACACGCATCTACCTACGGAATAGCCAAGTTCGTAAAAGTCGCAGTAGCAGGTTTCCTCCTTGAAAAGGAGATAAAATTCTTGCAAAAAGCTTTAGACAACCCCGAAAGACCGTTAGTTCTTATCATAGGCGGTTCAAAGGTAAGCGGCAAATTAGAAGTGATAGAAAACCTTCTAAAAATCGTTGACAAAATGCTCATCGGCGGAGGAATGGCTTACACCTTCCTTAAAGCTGCCGGCTACAACGTAGGAAAATCCTTAGTAGAAGAAGAACTAATAGAAACGGCAAGAGAAATCATGAAAGAAGCCGAAGAAAAGGGTGTCAAGTTCTACATACCTGTTGACAGCAACAACGCAGATGAGTTTTCTCCAACCGCCCACGCAAAGCTAACTACTTACAAAGAGATACCGGACGATATGATGGGACTTGATATAGGACCTGCAACCGTTCACCTGTTCAAAGAGGCTCTCTCTGACGCCAAAACAATTCTCTGGAACGGTCCTATGGGCGTATTTGAATTTGAAAAGTTCCGTTACGGAACGATGGAAATAGGCAAAATAGTTGCAGAACATACCGATGCTCTAAGAATTGTTGGTGGAGGAGACAGCGTAGCAGCCATAGAGATGTTAGGGCTTGAACACCAGATTGACCATGTTTCAACGGGAGGAGGCGCGTTCCTTGAGTTTCTTTCAGGTAAAGAACTGCCGGGAGTCATGGCTCTAAACGACAAGCAATAGGCGGGGTTTCCCGCCTTTTTAATAAACTATCAGGTTAACACCTCTATACTTCAGGTAAGGAATTTCTTCTAACTTGTCAAAAGAATCCACCATAAACCACTCTTTCTGAGGTGCGAATATTTGAATCCCTTTAATATAAAAAGTAGAGCGCTTACCGCTTGAAGGGGGTTCTTTCAAAATTAACTTTACCCTTTTCGTCGCAATGGGTATTAACTCCAATAGCTTCTCAGCGTCATCAGCAAAGTTTCCGGTAAGGGTAAACACTTTAAATCCTTCAAGCTCAAGCTGAACCTTTTCCTGAGGGCTAACAGTATCTAAGACAGCGTAAATCTTACAATCAGGTATTACAATCCCCTTCTCCGTAACTTTGCCCTTATGTTTGGAAACAAGATAAACTAACTTTACTAACTTTTCTCTGCCATCACCGGAAAGAATCTTTAACTCCCCTTCACCTTCTCCTGCTGTCAAGTCGGTTTTAACCTTTTGTTTAGGTTGAACAACTCTAATTCCATAGGAAAACAAAAGTCTTTTTAAGGGAATCGGAGTATCCGATTTAAGATTTATAACAACTCTTTCTCCTGTTGATGGGTCATAACCCATATAGTCGTAATGGTAAACAAGCACATCGTTAATACCTAACGTTAAGTTACCATTTTTCTGAATAGAACCAAACGCAGATGAAAGGGATTCTTTAAACAGGTTTTCAAGTTGAGTTCCATTAACAACACCTATTCCTAAAGATTCTATTTCCTCTTTTGTAGAACTTTTCAGAGAATCGTTTAAATCAACGATAAATTGATTTCCACTAAAAGAAACCTTGGGATATTTACTGAAATCTATCTTTTCATTTTCCAAGAAAAGTGCTCCTTGACGCTCTACTTTAGCACCTAAAAGCTTCATCCCTTCAAGATAAGAGAAGTCTTTCTTTTTACTCTTCTTTTTCACGGTAACTTTAGAAGGACTAATGGGTAACTTTAGTTTGCTGCCGGCATAAATGAGGTCGGGATTTTTCAAGTTATTCAGTCTTACAATTTCGTCCAGCTCATACGGCGGGATGTGAAACTTCTTCATTATTTTTAGAAGAGTATCTCCTTTCTTTACTTTGTAAATCACATAGTTAGATGGAGCTTCAGGTTGGATGTTTGTAAACTTGTATATGTTTAGCTCATAAACTTTAGCCGTAGCAGGAAAAGTAACCGAGGAAGAAAACAATAAAGCTAAACCAATTCTTTTAACCATTGCTCCATCTCTCTTAAGGCTCTTTCCGCCAAGTATTTACGTCTTTCCCTTTTACCCTTTATTTTACGCTCTAAAGGCGGCAGTAAACCAAAATTTGCATTCATCGGCTGAAAGCTCTTTTCATCGGCAGTAGTAATGTAGTTAAGTAAAGCTCCTACCATGGTTTCTCTGGGAGGATAAATCGGCTTTTTCCCTTTATACAATCTTACAGCGTTCATTCCAGCAATTATACCCGTCGCCGCCGATTCCGGATAACCCTCCACACCGGTTATCTGACCGGCAAAAAGAATTTTTGGATTTTTCTTTAGCTGTAGCGTTGGAAGAAGCAATTTCGGGGATTTTATAAAAGTATTCCTGTGGATGCTTCCAAATCTTGCAAACTCAGCGTTTTCAAGACCGGGAATCAAGCGAAAAACTCTTTTCTGTTCAGGATACTTCAACTTAGTTTGAAACCCTACCATGTTAAGAAGCGTCCCTTCTTTGTTCTCTTTCCTCAATTGAACAACGGCAAAAGGTCTCTTACCAGTTCTCGGATCTACAAGACCAACGGGCTTTAAAGGACCGAAAAGAAGTGTCTGTTTTCCCCTTTCTGCAAGTTCCTCAATGGGCATACAGCCTTCAAAGTAACACGCCTTTTCAAAGTCTTTTAGGGGAACTTTTTCCGCCTCCATCAACGCGTTGTAGAAACGTTCATACTCTTCTTCCGTCATCGGGCAGTTCAGGTAATCGTCTCCTCCCTTTCCGTAACGGGAACCCCAAAAACATTTTGAATAATCTATGGTATCGGCATAAACTATGGGAGAAATTGCATCGTAGAAGTGAAGTTCTTCCTCCCCTAAATAGTTCTGAAGATGCTTTGAAAAAGGTTCGGAAGTAAGTGGACCCGTTGCAACAACAGTTGTTTCTCCTTCCGGCAGTTCAGTA
>JAMOPR010000266.1 GCA_027064485.1 Desulfurobacteriaceae bacterium
GGACAGAGGGAGCGGTTTGGGAGCGTTCATCGCTTCGGAGATAATCAAGAAGCACGGAGGGGAAGTAAAGGTTAAGAGTAGAAAAGGTATAGGGACGGAAGTAACTATATATCTGCCTATGAAGGAGCGTTGATGGCTAAAATTTTGGTGGCAGACGATGAAAGAAGCGTGAGAGTAGTGCTGAAAAAGTTTCTCTCTTCCCAAGGGCACGAAGTTATTGAAGCTTCTAACGGGGATGAA
This sequence comes from Desulfurobacteriaceae bacterium, assembly GCA_027064485.1. Lineage (GTDB taxonomy): Bacteria > Aquificota > Aquificia > Desulfurobacteriales > Desulfurobacteriaceae > Desulfurobacterium_B. The sequence goes on from JAMOPR010000266.1 coordinate 241, forward strand.
GCCCTTTCTATTTTAAAGTCCGGAAATCTTGACCTTGCATTTGTTGATATTAAGATGCCCGGGAAGAGCGGAATAGAGATTTTAGAGGAAGTGAGAGATGTTCCGATTGTTATCGTTACAGCTTACGGAACTATGGACTTTACCGTTTCTGCCATGGAGAAGGGGGCTGTTGATTACATAACAAAACCTTTTTCTTTTGAGGATATAGAAGGGGTTCTTAAGAAAGTTCTTTCTATGCCTTCGCAGGAGGTAGAAGAAAGTAGTTTTTCAGCAGATGAAATAATTGGAACGAGCAAAAAGATGCAAGAAGTTTTTAAACTCATAGGGAGGGTAGCCAAAAGCGATATAACCGTTTTAATAACGGGAGAAAGCGGAACGGGAAAAGAGCTTGTGGCTAAAGCAATTCATAAATATTCTCACAGAAGGGAAAAACCTTTTATTGCTGTTAACTGTGCGGCGCTTCCTTCTAACCTTTTAGAGGCAGAGCTTTTCGGATATGAAAGAGGGGCTTTTACGGGGGCTGTTTCTACAAAGAAAGGATTGTTTGAGCAGGCAGATGGAGGAACGCTGTTTTTGGATGAGATTGGAGAGCTGCCGCCGGAACTTCAAGCTAAACTGTTGAGAGTTTTGCAGGAAAAGGAGATAAGAAGAGTAGGAGGGAATAAAAATATAAAAGTTGATGTTCGAATAATTGCAGCTACGAACCGAAACTTGGAAGAAGAGGTAAAGAAGGGGAATTTTAGGGAAGACCTGTTTTTTAGGCTTAACGTTGTTAACGTTGAAATTCCACCTTTAAGGGAAAGGAGAGAAGACATTATTCCTCTTGCTCTATACTTTATAAAAAAGTTTGCCAGAGAGTTTAAACTTCCTGTTAAAGAGCTTACACCGGAGGCGGTAGAGTGGCTCGTTAATTACGATTTTCCGGGGAACGTTAGAGAACTTGAGAACATGATTTTAAGGGCGATGGTTGTTTCTCCTGTTGATGTTATAGACGTTTCTGACTTAAAACCTTCTGCTGTTAAGCCGGTATTTCCTTCTTTTGAAGAAGCTATACGCAGCTTTGTTGTTGATATCTTTACCGTTGAGCAGAAGGAGAAAAATAACCTTTACGACCTCGTGATAAGGGCTGCAGAGAGGATTTTGATATCTGAGGTGTTGAAGTTCTGCGATTTCAATCAGGTAAAAGCTGCAAAGGTTTTGGGGATACATAGAAACACGCTGAGAAGAAAGATAAAAGAGTTAAAGATAGAAATATAAAATAGTTCGCATTAATCTTAATTGCATAATTTGGTAAAAGTTGTAAAATTATTAACAGCAAGAATTTATTCCATTTAACCGGAAGGTGTTATGAAAAAAAGGAGAGGTTTGATTCTCTGTCAGGATGGTTCTCCTTTTACTCCTTACTATCCTGCCGGAATTAATACCGATAAGTGCACTGGATGCGGTGAATGCGTGGAAGTTTGCCCGCAGAATTGTATTGAACTTAAGAAATTAAACGGCGGTAAGCTTGTGGCTGTTATTGTTAATATGGAGTCGTGCATAGGCGATGGTATGTGCAGACTTGTTTGTCCGGAGGATGCTTTTATATGAGGGGTTTCCTGCTCCAGTTCGGAGAAAGTAGAACTTTCAGAAGAGAATATCCTTTGCGATGAAAATGGTAACTACGCCTACCTTACTTTTGGCGGTAAGCTCTATACGCCTACTTACCTTCAGGATATTAACAGTAATTTATGTGAAAACTGTGGTAAGTGCCTTGAAATGTGTGAAACGAGGGGACTTGATGAAGAGGGGAGGGTAATTCCGGAATTTCCTGAAATTTGTAGTGGCTGTGGGCATTGCGTTAATGTCTGTCCAGCGAAAGGTATTGAAGCCAAACCAATGAACGTTAAAGAGATGATAGAGCGTTTTAAAAAGTGGAAAAAGTCTCAATCACATGTGGATAGCGTTATATTAAGCTTGCTTGAAATTTCTTTGAGCGGTGCACTTTTTTTGAGGATATTCGCTATTTCGTGAGTTGTTACGGGATGGTCGGGGTTTAAAGATACGTGGAGGCAGCGGGGATTTTTTATAAACTTTGATAGAGGGGAAAATATATAAGGTGGTAATTCTTCCTTTATGGAAGATATAAGCTGCTTTTTAAATTCATCTACTTTTTCTCCTGCCATTTCAGCTTGTTTTTTGAAAAACCCCCTGACCATTCCTCTATCTCTATAGATGATTTCCAATTTTGTTAACTTTAGTTGTGATGGTGAAGAAATTTTTCCTTTTAGTTGTGCTCCTAAGTTAACTGTTCCTAACTCCTTTCCTTCTGCGGACAGAGAGACGTGTATGCTGTTTCCCGATGCTGAGTAAATTGAAGCAGCGTTTATTTCTACTTTGCTTTTGTAGTAGTTTGCAAGAGAAAGCATTTCTTTTAAGTATGGAAGGTTTGAGGATATGGTGGCGTCGATAAAGGATAGGGAGAGGTAGGAAGGGATTTTGGATATAGTGTAGGGTAGGTCTATTTTTATTTTTTCCACTTCTGCTGTGTAGTTTTGATAGGAGAGTTTTAGGTCTTTTATGGTTATTTCGTTTTTTATGAGCGAGTAGCTTAAGTTCTTATAGGAAGCGTTTCCCGGAAATTTATCTAAGAGATTGTTTACTTTAAGTTGAATTTCATACTTTATCAATGTTTGTATGGCGTAGTAGGAGGATATCAAAGCTCCCACAAAAAGCAGGAGCGTAATTATTAGTCTTTCCCTTTTGCTCATTGCTCTCTTAGTTCTCTACTGATTTTGTGGACTGTGTCAACTAAAAATTTGGCTTTTTGAGGGTCTGTTTGAGGTAAGATACCGTGCCCTAAATTAAAGATATGTCCGCGTGCTTTTTGGGCGGAGGTGAGGATTTTTCTTACCTGTTTTTCAATTAGCTCTTCACTGGCAAACAGCATTACCGGGTCAAGGTTACCTTGTATGGACTTATCAACTGCTTTCAGGGCTTCTTCTATTTCTGTTTTCCAGTCGAGTCCTATTACATCGACGTTAAGTTTGTTGTTTACCTCTAACAGGTGTCCTGCATTTACTCCGAAATGAATTATTGGTGTTTCTGGATGCCTTTTCTTTAGTTCGTTTACAATTTTTTCCGTATATGGAAAGACGTAGTTTTCATAATCTTCTTTTGATAGAACGCCCATCCATGAATCGAAAATTTGAACTAAATCAACCCCTGCTTTTATCTGTGCAGATAAATACTCTATCACTGTTCGAGTTAGCTTTGTCATTAGAGTATCCCACAGATTTTCATTATTCCACATTGTTGATTTCGCAGCTATATAGTTCCTTGAGCTTCCACCTTCTAATATGTAGCTTGCTAAAGTGAACGGTGCACCGGAAAAACCGATTAGCGGTCTATCTGTTAATCTTTCTTTTATTAGCTTAATTGTTTCTAATACGTAGGGTAGGTCTTTTTCGGGTTTGGGGATTTTTAGTCTTTGAGCATCTTCCACAGTTTTTACTTTTGGTTCTAAAACAGGTCCTTTCCCTTCGACAAAAGAAACATTTATTCCCATCTTTTCAACAGGGACTAAGATATCGGAAAAAAGTATTGCAGCATCAACGCCTATTTCATCTATTGGAATGAGCGTTACTTCGGCGGCTAACTCAGGATTTCTGCACAAATCCATAAAGCTTCCTGCTTTTTCTCTGATTTTTCTGTATCGTTCAGAATACCTTCCAGCCTGCCTCATTATCCATATAGGCGTGTATTCTGCCTTTTCTCCTCTTGCTGCTTTTAAAATTGGATGGTTTTTTAAGTTCATTATATTTCTCCTTTCTCTTTTTTCATTCTTACGGGAACGTACCTGCATATGGGGTCTTCCTGCATGTAGTCACCGTATTCCCAGTATGCTCTTACTCTGCAACCGTTACATATCTTAACGTATTCGCAAATGCCACACCTTCCTTTGTATTCTTCAATTTTTCTCATGTCCTGCATGATTTTTGATTCAAACCACGCTTTGTGGAACGGCACGTCAAAGACGTTTATGTCGGATATGGGGAAGTAGCTGCAAGGTCTTAACCAGCCGTGGCAATCTATGTAGGCGATGGACTGTCCTGCTACACAACCTTTACCACCGCCCGTTCCGAATACCAAGTTGCGCCTTTTTAGGTCAAGTCCATCTCTTTTGGCGTTCTGGTTGAAAATCCGATAGTAGTGAGGAGCGCAGGTGGGGCGGACTAATATCGTGTTATCTCCCTTTAGTATCAGTTCTTTTTCCAACTCGTAGTGCCAGTTTAGCCAGTATTCTGCTTCTTCTGCATCTAACAGTTCTGCGTTTGCTTCCTCTCCCCTTCCTACAGGTAAAACGATGAACATATACCAGGCTTTTGCACCTAATTCTCTTGCTTTTTTATAGACGTTAGGGATATCAAAAGCATTTCTTTTTGTGAAGGAAGAGTTTATAAGAAACGGAATGTCGTATTTTTTAAAAAGTTCAATAGCGTTCATTACACCTTCAAAAGCGCCTGGTTGCTTTCTGAAATCATCGTGTATTTCTGGCGTTGAACCGTCAAGGGAAAGGGATACCATTCTTATTCCGGTCCTTTTCATTTCTTTGCAAACTTCGTCGTCAACTAACGTTCCGTTTGTTGCCATGCACATTCTGAAACCTTTTTCCGTTCCGTAGGCTGCTAAGTCCCATACGTCGTCTCTTAATAAGGGTTCTCCGCCTGTGAGAACAATTGTTGGTTTAGCGATTTTTTCTATGTCATCCATCAACTTTTTTCCATCTTCAAGGGAAAAATCCCCCTGTTCCGACTCCATCGTTGAAGCAGAGCGGCAGTGGATACAGTTTAAATTGCACCTTCTCGTTATTTCCCAGGCTATCCATTTAGGCAGAAATTCATTCTTTTTCATACCGTTTCTCCTCTGAGAGAGTAAATGAAATTATAGACTTTCCTTTGCTAAAGCTTCCACTTTCTTTTCCTGGTCAGCTGCTGTTAGGGCGTCTATCATTTCGTCTATCTCTCCATCTAAGAACTCCTGTAGATTATAGAGTGTAAGTTTTATCCTGTGGTCTGTTACCCTACCTTCGGGGAAGTTATAAGTCCTTATCTTTTCACTTCTATCTCCCGTTCCCACCTGAGAACGCCTTGCAGAGTCAAGTTTCTCTTTCTGCTCCCTTTCGTAAAGTTCTTTTAGCCTTGCTCTTAAAATTTTCATAGCTTTTATTCTGTTTTGAATTTGAGAGCGTTCGTTTGAACAGGTTACTACTATTCCTGTTGGTATGTGCGTAATACGAACGGCAGAGTCAGTTGTGTTAACGTGCTGTCCGCCGGCGCCGGAAGAGCGGTATGTATCTATCTTTAAATCCTTCTCGTCTATCTTTATGTCAACCTCTTCAGCTTCCGGTAAAACTGCTACCGTTGCTGTTGAAGTGTGAATCCTTCCCCCTGATTCTGTCACAGGGATTCTCTGAACTCTGTGAACGCCAGATTCGTATTTTAGACGGGAATACGCTCCCTTACCGGAAATCATTGCTATAACTTCTTTGATTCCGCCTAAACCTGTTTCGTTCAGTGAAAGGATTTCAACTTTCCAGCCTTTTTTCTCTGCGTAACGAGAATACATCCTGAAAAGGTCTTGGGCAAAAAGGGCTGCCTCTTCTCCTCCGGCACCCGCCCTGATTTCAAGGATTACGTTCTTTTCATCGTTGGGGTCTTTTGGTATTAGCAGTTTTTTTAGTTTATTTTCTAACTTTTCTATCTTTTCTTCTAACTCTTTCTTTTCCTCTTTGGCTAATTCTGCTAATTCTTCGTCTCCGCTCTCTATTATTTCTATTGCTTCCTCTATTCCCTGTTTTGCTTTTTTATATTCCATGTAAGTTTCGTAAATTGGTTGAAGCTCACGGTGTTCTTTAGCTAAAGTTTGAAATTTCTTCTGGTCGGCGATTATCTCGGGTTTTCCTAAATTTTCTTCTATCTCCTTAAATTTTTCGGCTATTTTTTCCAAGCGCTGTTCTATTGCCTTTTCCATCCTTTTCTCCTTGCGTGGATTTTTCTGTGAATATAGATAGTCAAATTTTAACCGTTAACAAGCGGGAATATTGCTATAATCCTATTCCCTTGGCTTGGGAGGTTTGTTATGAAAAGGTTTCTTACTTTTACGTTCGTTCTTCTTGCTTCCTGTGGAGGACCCGAGTTTGCTGTTAAATATAAGTATGTTCCCCCTGCGGACAATAGCGTTTGCCTTGAAAAGTGCGATAAGAAGTTTAACGCCTGCGTTGAAAGGTGTAATGAGAGAAAGGAAAAGTGCCTTGAAAAGGTTAGGAGAGAGGCGGAACAGATTTACAGGGAGCGGTTGAAGGAGTATTCTAAGGAAGTGGAGCTTTATAATAAGGAAGTTAAAAACTATCAAAACGAGCTTCTAAGTTGGAACGATAAATTTACAAAGCTTTACAAGGATTATAGATACTTTGATGTTGTTTGCAGAAGAACTAAAGATTACGTTGCGTGTAACAGGAGAGATGAACTGAGAGAACTTTTAGAAAACTTAAACGATGAAAAGCCGAAAAAGCCTGTAAAACCTGAAGCACCTTCTTTTGAAAGGATACTTGCAAGGCTGCAAGCATCTTGTAGCGTTAGTTGCGATTGCAAGGATGTTTACGATGTTTGCTTTACTTCCTGCGGTGGTAAATTGATTCCTTATAAATTTTGTGTGAAAAACTGTAAGTAGGAGGTCAAGTTGGAAATAAAAACTCACGAGAAGATAGATAAGCGTTTGTGCGGAGAGCCTGTAAGCTTAGAGGAAGGAAAGGCGGAGGTGGAGCTTAAAACAGTTCCTGAAATGGCTGCCGATGATAAGGGCTTAGTGCACGGTGGGTTTATCTTTGGGCAGGCTGACTACGCTGCGATGCTTGCCGTTAACCATCCAAACGTTGTTTTAGGTGCG
>JAMOPR010000267.1 GCA_027064485.1 Desulfurobacteriaceae bacterium
TTTTACTTGTTTCTAAGGCTGCATATAAACCAGCTCCTCCTGCACCTATTATGAGAATATCAAATTGAAGCATTTTCCCTCCTTGAGGCTGTTCTTGATAGCTGGAATGATAGCATAAGATAGCGTGATTTTTAAAAAAATGTAAAAATTTTGTAAAATTTTGTTAAAGGGCTTGTTTTTCTTTAATTTTTGGAGGAGTCTGATATGCTGGATTACGATATTTTGATAGTTGGCGGTGGTGGTGCGGGTTTATATGCTGCGCTGTGGGCAGCAGAAAATACGATTCTTAAAGTTGCCGTTATGACTAAAGTTTATCCGACTCGTTCTCATACAGGTGCTGCTGAAGGTGGTATTAACGCTGTTTTGACCCATTCGGTAGGAGATAGTCCTGATGCGCACGCTTACGATACAGTAAAAGGTAGTGATTTTTTAGCAGACCAAGATGCTGTTGATATTATGTGCAAAATGGGGGCGGCAGTTATTTACGATATCGCCCACAGGGGTGTTCCGTTTTCGAGACGTCCAGATGGAAGGATTGCACAGAGACCGTTCGGCGGCGCTTCTTTTCCAAGAACTTGCTATGCTGCTGATAAAACGGGATTTTATATACTTCAAACCCTTTATGAGCAATGTTTAAAGAATAATGTAACGTTTCTAAATGAATGGTTTCTTCTTTCTCTGATTCATAATGGAGAAAGAATAGAAGGCGTTACTGCTTGGAACATAAAAAGTGGTGGAGTTTATTTGATAAAGACGAAGGCGGTAATTTTGGCAACGGGTGGTCATGCGAGAGTTTACTGGAACAGGTCTTCTAATGCTTTGGGCAATACGGGTGATGGAACGGCTGCTGCTTTAAGAGCGGGATTGCCGTTGAAAGATATGGAGTTTATTCAATTTCATCCAACTGGTTTGGCAAAAACAGGAATTCTTGTAACCGAAGGTGCAAGGGGGGAAGGAGGATACTTGAGGAATAAATATGGAGAACGTTTTATGAAACGTTACGCGCCTGAAAAGATGGAACTTGCGCCGAGAGATATTGTGGCGCGGGCAATACAGACAGAGATAAACGAGGGTAAAGGTTGTGGAGAAAAAGGAGATTACGTTTGCCTTGACCTTACCCATTTAGGTGAGGAGAGAATAAACGAAAGGCTTCCACAGACGAGAGAGCATGCAATTTTGTATGAAGGTGTTGACCCTGTAAAAGAGCCTATACCTATTGCACCGACTGCTCACTATTCTATGGGTGGAATAGATACTGATAAGATGGGAAGAACTGAGATAAAAGGACTTTATGCAGCAGGGGAATGTGCCTGCATTTCTGTTCATGGCGCTAACAGGTTGGGTGGTAATTCTTTGCTTGACATTTTAGTTTTTGGGAGGTTGGCAGCTTTAGAGGCTGTAAAGTATGCGGATGAAGCTCCGGAAACCAATCCATCTTTAGCGGTTCAGAAAGATGATGAAAGAAGGATAATTGAGCTAATGGAAAATGACGGTAAGGAAAAATTAGCCGATTTAAGGAAAGAGCTTGGCAAAGTGATGATGAACCATTTCGGCGTTTTTAGAGAAGAATCTTCTATGAAAGAAGGATTGCAGAAACTTTATGAGATTAAGGAAAGGGCTAAGCACGTTAGAGTTTACGATACAGGTAAAAGGTTTAACACCGACCTTATTTCTGTTCTTGAATTTTTGAATCTTGTTGAGTTGTCTATACCTATTGCTTTACCTGCAATAGAGAGAAAAGAGAGCCGCGGGGCGCATGCAAGGACAGATTATCCGGAAAGGGACGATAAGAATTTTCTTAAGCATTCCGTTGTTAGAAAGAATGAGAATGGAGATTTGACTTTAGGTTGGAAGCCGGTAAAGATAACGAAGTTTCCGCCGGAGGAAAGGAAGTATTAATCTGGAGGATTTTATGGAAACGGTGACATTAAAGATTTTTAGATACGACCCGGATAAAGATAACGTTCCTTACTATAAAGATTACGAAGTTCCCGTAGAAGGAACGCTTTTAAATGCGCTTTTATACATAAAAGATAATCTTGACCCAACACTTTCTTTCAGAGCGTTTTGTAGGAGTGAAGTTTGCGGTTCCTGTGCTGTAAGAGTCAACGGGAAAACGAAACTGGCGTGTAAAACGCCTATGAGGGAACTTTATGAAATCTGGAAAGGGAAGCCTTTAAAAGTGGAACCTTTAAATCATATGAAAGTGATTAAAGATTTGGTTACCGATATTGATGAACCTGTAGAAAAGATGAAAACTTTAATGCCTTGGCTTGTTCCTGACCCTTCTGTTGTTCCTTCAGACCCGATGCATGAGAGCATTATCTATCCTGAAGAGATGGAGCTTTATAAAGACCAGATTCACTGTATGCTCTGTTTTTCATGCTATTCTGCCTGCGAAGCTGTGGAAGATAACGAGAGATATAGAGGACCTTTTGCGTTTTCAAGGGCTTACAGGTTTCAGGTTGACAGAAGGGATATAGAGACAGCTAAAGATAGAAGAATCAGATACGCCATTTCTGGCGGTTTGTGGAGTTGTGTTCAGTGTCAGAAGTGCCTCCACGTTTGTCCTAAAGGAGTTAAACCTGCCGAAGATATTCAGAATTTGCGTAGGCGTTCGATTAGAAAAGGCTTTACCGATAAGCCGGGAGCTAAAAAACTCAAACATTATGTTGATTGGATATATGCAACCGGGCAGATAAATAGGCTTTATCTGCCTGCAGAAGTTTATGGGGATAGCGAAGCTGTTGAGGTATTAAAGTCTGCTTATAAAAGTATGGGAGCTGAAGTATGGGAGGTTCCAAAGCCTGTTAAGGGTTTGCTAAAGTTTAGGGACACTTACCTTGAAGTGTTGTCTAAATCGGAAGAAAAGGCGATGAATATAGATTTTTCGCATGTTAGAGAAATAGACAGGCTTGTAAGCGATTTCTTTAAGGCTGATGTATGCACTATTCTTGATAGGGCTTTGTCGAAGTCTTACGAGTCTAAGGGTTTGGTTGATAGATTGAAGAGCCTTTTGGGAGGGAATTAATGAAAATCGGTTTTTACCAAGGTTGCTGTTTCCAAGGACAGGATGCTCACATGTTTGATACTATGAGGAAAGTTTTTGAGAAGTTGGGGGTGGAACTTGAACTTTTAGAAGAAACTACTTGCTGTGGCGGGAATACGATAGAGGAGGAAGAGAGAGAACTTTCTTATGCTATAAACCTGAGAAATATTGCTCTTTCGGAAGCCAAAGGTCTTGATATGTTGATATCCTGTAATACCTGCTATATGGTTATAGCGAAAGCCAAGTTGGCTGCTGATAAGAATAAAAAATTGAAAGAGAAGATGAATAGATTGCTTAAAGCTGAAGGACTTGAGTATAAGGGAAGCGCTAAGATTTATCACTTACTCGATTTTTTGAGAGATGTTGTAGGGTATGAAAAAATAAGAGAAGCAGTTGTAAATCCCTTAACGGGTGTTAAAGTTGTTCCTTACTACGGTTGTCACGTTCTTTATCCTAAAGAGATTGCAGTTGATAACAGTGATAATCCTTCTTCTCTTGAAGAAATTTTAAAGGCTTTGGGGGCGGAAGTAGTAAGTGATTACGAGTGTAAAGATGTTTGTTGCGGTTACCACTCTTTTTATACGGATAAAAACATGACTTTACGCAAGCTTGATAGAATTTTAAATAGTGTTAAGGAAGTTAGTGGCGATATTATTGCCACGCCATGCCCGTTGTGTTTTAAGGCTTTCGACATATACCAGGCGAAGATGGAGTCACCGCCGAATGTTCCGTCGGCGTTTTTAACTGAGCTTATGGCTTACGCTTTTGGGCTTAGTAGAGAGGAAAGCGGTCTGAAATACCATTTGATTAAAGTTCCCGTTTAGAAAAAATTCGGTGGCGGGAGCCACCGAAGAAGTTATACGGGAACGTTAAATTCTCTTAATACTTCGTTTAATGATGTTTTTTTGTCTGTTGATTCTTTTCTTTTACCGATAATGAGAGCACAGGGAATGTGGTATTCTCCGGCTGGAAACTTCTTGACTCTTGTTCCGGGAATTACAACGCTTCTTGCGGGAATTCTGCCTTTGTATTCAACAGGTTCGTCGCCGGTAACGTCAATGATTTTAGTTGATGCTGTAATTACAACGCCAGCACCTAAAACGGCTTCTTCTTCTATTATTGCGCCTTCAACGATGATACATCTTGAACCGATGAAACAGTTATCTTCTATTATTACAGGTCTTGCATTTGGTGGTTCTAAAACGCCGCCTATTCCTACGCCGCCTGAAAGGTGAACGTTTCTGCCTATCTGTGCACAGGAGCCGACAGTTGCCCACGTATCAACCATTGTTCCAGAACCCACGTAAGCACCAATGTTAACGTAGGAAGGCATCAAAATGGCACCAGGTTCTATGAAAGAACCGTATCTTGCAGTTGCAGGTGGAACGACTCTTACGCCTAATTTCTCCCAATTTTTCTTTAAAGGGATTTTGTCATAATATTCAAAAGGTCCCACTTCCATCACCTTCATTTCGGAAATGGGGAAGAAAAGTAAAATAGCTTTCTTTACCCATTCGTTTACTTTCCAATTTCCTACGGAGATTTTTTCTGCAACTCTTAACTTTCCTTTGTCTATTAAATCTACGGTTTCTCTGACAGCTTCTTGATACTCTCTTTCTTTAAGAAGTTCTCTGTTTTCCCAAGCTTCTTCTATGAGTTTTTTAAGGCTTTCCATCCGTTTAACCTCCTTGATTTATATGATTTATATGTTAAACATTGCCCATACTGGGGCATGGTCAGACGGTAACATGCCTTTCTTTTTCTTCCTTGCATTAATATCTACATCTACCTGAACTGCTTTTTTAAGTAACGGTTTCGTTACTAATATGTAATCTATCCTTAGCCCTCTGTTCTGGCTGAATGCTCCTGTTTCTATGTCCCACCATGTATACTGGATTCTGTCGGGATGTTTTTCTCTGAATAGGTCGTAAAGTCCAAAAGAGAGTAGGTCTTCAAAGGCTTCTCTTTCATCGTCCATAAAACCGGGGCGGTCTTTCCAGATAATTGGGTCAAAGACGTCTCTTTCGTCCCTTGCTACGTTCATGTCTCCTACAACGCACAAGGGTTCATCGGGTGAAAAGTTTTCCTGAAGAAAGAGTTTTAACCTTGCAAAGAAGTAAATTTTAAATGCGTGCCTTTCCGTTCCCTTTTCGCCGCCACGTGGTGCGTAAACGTTAACTATGGATAGTTGGGGTAGTTTTACTGTAATAACTCTTTTTTCGTCGTCTTCGTCGTCTCCCCAACCTTTGATTACTTTTACTGCCTTTTCTTTTGAACAGGTAGCAACGCCGTTGTAGGCTTTTTGACCGTGAAAATAAACGTAGTAGCCTGAATTTTCAAATTCAGATTTGGGAAATAGATGGTCTTCAACTTTCGTTTCCTGCATTGATAGAACGTCCGTTTCCGTTTCTTTTAACCAGTCTAATACGTAGCTTAGTCTTGCTCTGATTGAGTTTACGTTCCAAGTTGCTACTTTAATCATTTTAATCCTTTGAAATTATTCGCTATTAAAATTCCCGCTGTTTCAACTTCGGCAGCTATTTTGTCCAACTTTTTCTGGAACAGGTTATACATCATAACTGCCGGGATTGCTACAAATAATCCAAAAACGGTTGTAAGTAGGGCTTCTGCTATTCCTGCGGATAACTGTTGAGGGTTGCCGATTGCTGACGAACCGGCGGTAAGGACACCAAATATTTTAATCATTCCCAAAACGGTTCCTGTTAAACCTAAAAGCGGTGAGATGGCTGCAATTGTAGCAAGTAGAGCAAGTCCTCTTTCAAGTTCCAAGAGTTTTCTTTTAGCGACAGCCTCAAAAGCGTGGAGGAAGTTTTCTTTAGAAGGTGTTCCTATGTTTCTTAGAGATTCCATTACTATTGTGTTAAGAAACGATTTTCTCCTTTTACATAGTTCTACTGCATCTCCTATGTTTCCTTCGCTTAAAAAATCAATTAGGAGTTTTAAGTCTTCTTTCGGGACTAACTTTGAAAGCCTTAAAACGATTAGCTTTTCAATTATTATTGTTAGAGAAATTATAGAAAGGAACAGCAGTATATAGCCTATTATTCCAGACTTTTGCAATAGTTCAAAGGCTTCCATTTTCTGTCTCCTGGGGTAGTTTTCTGGCGAAAATCAGGAATGCTGTGTGTGCCGGCATTCTATCTTCTGGTCTTAAACGTTCTGGAACGGTTTTATACTTTCTTAAAAGAATTTCGCAGACTTCTATATCCATGAAAGGTAGTTCCTGCAGTTTTTTGAGCGTTTCAATAATTTGATTTACAGTTGGGACTAAAATTCCTAACATGTTTCCTGTTTTTAGGGCTTTGTAAGCGTGATGAATGTAGAGCCACGGTTCTCTTACGTCTAAGAATACTGCATCTGCTTCTGTTTCTTCAAATCCTTCTGAAATGTCTTTGTGTTTGGCGACTACTCTGTTTTCGTAGCCTAACTTTCTCAGGTTTGATAGGGCGTTTTTTATGAATTCTTCCCTCTTTTCGTAGCTTATGACTTTGCCGTTTTCTCCGACTATGTGGGCAAAAACTGCCGTCATTGCACCGCTGCCGATTCCGCTTTCTATTACGGTATCACCTGGCTTTATGTTGAGTTTTAAGGCTATGAACGCTGCATCTTTTGGGTAGACTATCTGTGTTAGCCTGTTGAGTTTGTGCATTATGAAGTCAACAACGGTGCAGGGTAGGATAATGTATTTGAATCCTTTATGGGTTTCAATGAAGCCACCGTAAGGTTTTCCTATTAAGGATTCTAATTCAATTTCTCCTTTGTCTGTGTTGAACTTTCCTTTAGATAGGGAGAGGTTAAGAAAGTATTTTTTTTCTTTTTCCGGGTCGTAGAGGATTACGGTATCGGTTTTTTTAACTACTGCCATTGTCTGTGCTGCTCCTTTCAGCTTTCACGATAAGTATGGTTTGACCTCTGTAAACGACGTTTCTTCTTATGCTGTT
>JAMOPR010000268.1 GCA_027064485.1 Desulfurobacteriaceae bacterium
GGACAGCCCCTGAACGAACAAAAAGCCTATAGATGCAACCAAAAGATTTTCAGATACAAACCTCAACGTTCCCGCTTTTAACAAAACCGTTCCAAAACCGCCCAAAAGGAAAAAGGGAACGGGGAAAAATCCCCACCGCACCCTCTCAACAGAATAATCCCTTTTCAGCACCCACGTAGCGGCTACTAACGTCAGGTAAGAAAAAAACAAAGAGGATGCAAGGTAAAATCCCCACCTTACATCCACAAACCAAGGTAGATTTCCTAATTCCGGCACTCCCAAAAAAAGCTCCTCTAAAACAGCAAAAGCAAACAAAAACGCCGAGGAAACAAGCAAAACCTTTTCAACAGAAAAATTCTTCAAGAAATAAAGCAAGTATCCCAAAACGGGAAGGGAAGAAAGGTCAAAAGCCAGCCTCCATTCGGAAAGCATTCCCGTAGCAAGCACTGCAAAAGCAGAAACAGCCAAAGACATAAAAATACCTTCCCTTTCAACCACAGCGTAGCACAGAACCGGCACAAAAATGGAAAGTCCCAAAGACAAAAAAGCAAAACCTTCCACATCGGCAAGCAAGCCGGTAGCCAAAGTTAGAGCGCCGTAAACGGCAGGCAACTTAAGCCTTTCTATCAATCGAGCCACCCCTTAATCAATCTTCACAAACGGTAAAAGTGCAAGATGTCTTGCCCTTTTAACAGCCCTTGCAAGCTGTCTCTGGTGTTTAGAACAAACACCTGAAATCCTTCTTGGAATAATTCTTCCTCTTTCAGAAATAAAAGGTTTTAAAAGCTCAACGTTCTTGTAATCTATCTTTTCTATCTTCTCTGCACAGAACTTACAGTATTTTCTTCTCCTAACAAACCTTCTCTGTGGTAAAGCGTTGCTCATTTCCTACCTCCTTAAAATTCGATGTCATCAATTTCATCAACAGATTCTTCGTTGCTTCTACTTCTAAACTCAAGAGAAACAACCCTATCCGCTCTCACTTCTATCTTGGAACGCTTTTCTCCGCTGTCTGTTTCCCACGTTGACTGACGGAGTCTCCCCTCGACCAGAACCTTCGTTCCCTTATTAAACCTGCTCACAGCTCTATCTGCCGCATCTCCCCAGAGAACGACGTCTATAAAAAGGGTATCCTCCTGCCAGTTACCGTTCCTGTCCCTATAAGGATTGTTAACCGCAATTCTAAAGCGGGTAAACGGCGTTCCGGACTGCGTATGAGAAAGTTCAGGGTCGGCTACAAGCCTGCCGATTAAAAACACCCTGTTAAGATTTGCCATTACTCTTCTCCTTTATTCTCATCCGCCTTAGGAGCAAGCTTTTCCTTAAGCTCCTTAACTTCGGATGGCTTAAGTCTGAACACCAAAAATCTTATAACGTCTTCGTTAATTCTAAAGAAGTTCTCCATATTCTTTACAAAGTCTCTTTCATTTGTCCTTATGTATTCTAATACGTAGTAACCCTTATCGTAATCGTTTATCGGATAAGCAAGCTGCCTCCTTCCCCATCTATCAACTTTTAAAACCTCTCCCTTGTAACGCTCAACGTAAGAGTTAACCTTTTCTATTCCCTTTTCAATCTCCTCGTCAGACATTGTAGGTCTAAGTATGTAAACCATCTCGTAATAGTATTCCCTCATTTCTACCTCCTTATTTGTTACATTCGGTAAGGATTTTGTTATTTATATCACCACTTTCCAGAATCCTTAAAACGCAGTCAGAAGCCTTTTCTACAGCCTCCTTTACCACGTTCAATTCCTCTTTTCTAAAAGGAGATAGAACGTAGTTTACTACCTCCTCTTTTGATGCCGGTCTTCCTATGCCGATTCTCAGTCTGGGAAATTCATTTGTCCTAAGATGCTCTTCTACAGACTTTACCCCTTTATGACCACCGCTACTTCCCTTTAACCTAATTCTCAATTTTCCTAAAGGCAGGTCAAGGTCGTCGTAAATTACCAAAATTTCAGCAGGAGCTAACTTAAAGAAGTTAGCTACTTCCTTAACGCTTTCACCGCTCCTGTTCATATAAGTTAGGGGCTTCAGGAAGAAAACCTTCTCTCCTTTCTCGTTTCTCCACTCCGCAATCAGCCCTTTAAACTTTTCCCTGAAATTGGAACAGTTTAACTTCTCGCAGACTCTATCGACAACCATCCAGCCAACATTATGGCGGGTATCAGCGTATTCCCTACCGGGATTTCCCAGACCGACAATTAGTCTAATCATTACTCTTCAGCTTCCCCTTCAGCTTCTGTTTCTTCAGCCGCTGCTTCCTCTTCAGGTTCAGCTACAATGGCAACTGTCTCTTCCGGGCTATCAACAAGTTTTGCTCCTTCCGGAAGCGGAAGGTCTCCTACGTGCAGCGCATCCCCTGCATGAAGGTTAGAAATATCAACAACTATTTTTTCAGGAATAGCCCTTGGAAGAACTTCAATGGCGACTTCCCTCTTGAGAATTTCAAGAACGCCACCTTCCTCAGAAACACCTACAGGCGTTCCAACAAACTCAAGCTCTACAGTTACTTCAATTGTTTCGCCAAACTTGACTTCTTGAAAGTCAACGTGAATAGGAACATCACCTAAGTAGTTATACTGGATGTCTTTGAGGATGCAGATTCTCTCTTCGCCGTCAAGGTCCAGCTTGACGAGACCGTGGTGGTGTTGAATCTTTCTCACGTCTTTTGCAGAAATGGCAATGTGCGTTGCCTCTGGTCTTCCACCGCCGTAAATAACAGCAGGCAGAAGGCCTTCCCTGCGCAGTCTTCTGGCTACCCCTTTTCCGGTTTTCTCTCTACGGGTAGCCTTTAACTCTACTACTTTCATACTTACCTCCTTTTGTTTTTTTGCGGGAAAGCAGGCAATATTTACAACCGATGATAAAATTTGTCAAGGAAAAAATAAAAACTCCCCCCACCCCTTGCAAGCGTTTTAAAACTTTTAAATTTTTGGAGAAGTTACTTAACTTCTTTAATAACTTCCCTTACTACATCCAGCGGGATATTTAAAATTCTTGCTATCTGTTCGGCAGGAAGCTTCAATTCCACATAAAGTCTTTTAGCATCTTCTTTTTTGGCTTCTAACTTCCCCCTTTCAAGTCCTTCCTGATAGAAAGGGTCTTGTCTTATCATTTCTTCAGCAATTGTAAGGGGCATTCTTCTGTCCTCCAAAATACGTTTAAGCACTACTTTTAATTTAGGTCTGTAATAGACTGCTGTTAGCAGTTTTCTAATATAGTCAGTTCTTTCCTTTTCTGGCAGACCTAAAAGTTCCTGAATTAATTGTTCAAAGTAGTGTTCGGGATTTTCAACATTACATAGAACAGCAAGTATCTTGTCCTCTAACCTGGAGCTATTCATCAATTCTTCACAACTAAGTTCCTTAATATCTTTAAGCTCATAGCGATAAAAAAGGTCTTGCTCGTTAATAAAACTATCCATTTTAGGAGTCCCTTCTCCTACGTAAAGAACCATTTAACGAATCTCTTTACGAGGATACTTCTGAATGAGAAGGACACGATACTCTAACATCCTTAGGGGCATCTTTTTATCAGGATAGGTCTGTAGTTCTAAATGGAAAATAGCTCCATCATCTAACTCTACCAACAAATCTGCTTTGCGCTCTTTTACTGACGGAAACGTATTATCTAATATCCTTCTCCCTTTCCTCCCCGTAAGCAAATAGATAAACTTTTCAGGGATTTTTTGAAGGACATCTCTTAAAAAGATGTCCATTTTATGTTTACTCAACGCTATCTACCTTTCTATCTCGCCCTTTATAAACTTGTCAACCATCTCTTTTGCTTTCCAGTCTGGATACTGAATAGGTGGATGTTTCATTGTATAGGCAGAGATGGAATAAAGAGGTCCTCCTATCTTCCTGTCTAAGGCGAGCTTGGCACACCTTATGGCGTCTATCGCAGAACCAGCACTGTTTGGCGAATCTTCAACGGAAAGCTTAAGTTCTATATACATAGGAACGTCACCAAACAACCTTCCTTCAAGCCTTATGTAGGCTATTTTGTTGTCTTTTAACCAAGGGACGTAATCGCTCGGACCTATGTGAATGTTGTTATCTTCTATAGGGTAGGGAATAATAGAACGAACAGCTTCCGTTTTTGAAACTTTCTTTGTTTTTAGTCTCTTTCTTTCCAACATATTCAAGAAGTCTGTATTTCCGCCAAAGTTAAGCTGATAGGTTCTATCTATCGGAACGCCTCTATCGCTCATAAGCGTAGCTAAAACTCTGTGTGTAATTGTTGCACCTACCTGCGATTTTATGTCATCACCTACTATTGGCAATCCTTTTTCTTTAAACTTTTCTGCCCATTCGCTGTCAGAAGCGATAAACACAGGAATACAATTTACAAAAGCACATCCAGCCTCTAAGGCACACTGAGCGTAAAATCTCGTTGCTTCCTCCGAACCAACCGGCAGGTAGTTAACTACAACTTCAGCTCCGCTCTCTTTTAAAACTTTCACAACGTCAACAGGTTCCTTATCTGCCGGAACGAACCTCTGGTCTTCCGGATAATCAAGCATGTGCTCGGCAAAGCCATCCATCACAGGTCCCATTTGAACTTCAACGCCCATTTCCGGCACGTCCGGGCAGAAAACCGTTGTGCAGTTAGGCTTCTCAAAAATCGCTTTACTTACGTCCTTCCCTACCTTTCTCGCATCTATGTCAAAGGCAGCAACGATTTCTATATCCCAAGGTTTGTATCCGCCAATATCAAAGTGCATCAAGCCGGACATATCTTTTTCGCTTTTACCGCGATAGTAGTAAATTCCTTGAATCAAAGAACTCGCGCAGTTTCCTACTCCAACTACGGCTAACTTAACTTTCCCAGACATTTATTCTCCTCCCGCTCTATACTTTTGGGCAAGCACCTTGAACTCTTCTATTTTACTACTTATATTGCTTAATATCTTCTCCATCTCTTTAACAACTTCGGGATAATTCTGAGCTAAATTTTCTACTATCTCCTGAATAACTTTTTCTTTTTCCTCTTCTGTAAAGTAGCTTTTATTTTTCATTGCATCTTCTATAAGAGCCATCTCTAAAAGTCCCAAAGTTAAAAGCAAAGGATTCAAATCATCCGTTTTAAAACGCTGCTTCAAGAACTCTACCACTTTATCGTAATGAGTATCTCCCGGTTTAAACTTTGAAAGTTCAAGGTTTAGCCATAAGTCTGCAGCTCTATAAGCCAAACCTTTAATTGCTTTCTGTTCCATTATTTACTCCTGTCTTGTTTTCAGATTCTATTAACTTCTCTATATCAAGTAACTTCACCTTTGCAATTGCCGCTTCCGGCGTTCCCTGATACCTGTCTATTACTTCTTGAAGCAATTCAACTGCTTTATCGTAGTCTCCCAACCCTTTATAACACAAGCCCAATTTTAACATTGCGTCCGGCACTTTGTTCCCTTGGGGATACTTTTTCATTACATCCTCAAAATACTTGGCTGCCGTTTCGTAATCGTTGTGAGAGTAGTAGATTTCTCCTATCCAGTATAGGGCGTTGTCCGCAAGATTGCTCTGGGGATACTGTTGAACTAACTCTTCAAAAAGTTGTTTTGCTT
The DNA here is from genome assembly GCA_027064485.1 of Desulfurobacteriaceae bacterium. Taxonomy (GTDB): domain Bacteria; phylum Aquificota; class Aquificia; order Desulfurobacteriales; family Desulfurobacteriaceae; genus Desulfurobacterium_B. Next base: position 5,572 of record JAMOPR010000268.1, read on the forward strand.
TCTCAAGGTCACCTGCATCCATAGCCTTAAAGGCTTCTCTGTAAATATCCTTATCGCTCATATTCACAACGGAAGTTAGTTGTTCTGTGCCGTTTTCACTCTTTGCAGGGGTCTGTGTAACCGTTACCGTTGAAAGGGTCTTTTCAAGGTTTTCAAGCCTTTTCTTTACCTGGAATATCTCCTGCTCATTGCTTGCTACTTTATCTTCTATCCTTGACACTCTTCCTTCTACGGCAGATACCCTTTGCTGGGTAGCGTTTAATCTCTCCTTCAGAACTTCTATCTCGTTCTGAATCTGAGAAACGCTTGTGTTTGGTTGAACCTGAGAACAACCGGTCAAAACCAAAGCTAAAACGGCTATAAGCGAAGCCTTCTTCATTACTCACCTCCAAAGTTGAGGTTTTTCTTAGCCAATTCCTCCTCACACTCTCTCACCAGCTCTTCTATAAGCTCCTTTACCGAATACATTCTGTTAACTCTTCCTACGTTGCTGCCTGCAAATACCAACCCGTTTTCAACGTCTCCTTCAACCGATTTCAGCAGAACGTCCGCTATGCAGTAAATAGAATCGGGTCCTGCACAGGTTTTGAGGCAATTGAAGGGACAGGTGTGGGGGATTTTTCCTTCCTTTTCAAGTCTCTCTGTAAACGGATTTCTAACTGCGTGCGCCGGCATTCCAACAGGACTTTTGATGTATATAGAATCTTCAGGTTTAGCCTTTATTATGTAGTCTTTAAAGTTCTGGTGAGCATCACACTCGTAAGTGGCAATGAACCTTGTTGCTATCTGAACGCCTTTTGCTCCCATTTCAAAGGCTCTCGCCATGTCTTTACCGTCAAAGATGCCACCAGCTGCTATCACTGGAATATCAACAGCTTCAACAATCTGAGGCAGAATGTCCCATAAGTTATCCATCGTTCCCAAATGTCCGCCCGCTTCACCGCTTTCAACGATTACAGCTGCAGCTCCCAACCTCTCAGAAAGTTTTGCTCCCTTTGGCGTTGATACTATTTCTACTAAAGGCACATCAAAGGTGTTGCATATCTTAAAAACATCCTTACCAAAACCTGCACCTTGAATTATCAGGTCTGCACCGGCATCTATCGCTGTCATCAGGAGTTCGTAAAAGTGGGTAAGAGCATACATAATGTTAACGCCAATAATCCCGTTAGGAGCAAGCTCTTTCGCTTTTCTAATCTCTTCTGCAAGTTCATAAGCGTAGTGGTAAGGTTTTAATCCTACACTTTCTACATCAATACCTTTGCAGGTTGTTTTTAAAGGTTTCTTTCTATCTTTTTCGTGAAGTAAAACGGCTGATATTACGCCTATACCGCCCGCATTTGCCACGGCTGACGCCAACCTGTGGAGAGAAACTTTTGCACCCATTCCACCTTGAATAATAGGGTATT
>JAMOPR010000269.1 GCA_027064485.1 Desulfurobacteriaceae bacterium
TTCTCGTAAACCTGAACGATAGCTTTGTTTTTCCGTATCGAAACAACTTCTCCCATCAGTTTCAAGTTACCGACGTGCACAACTTCAAACAGGAAAGGTTTTTCACCGCTTTCTATGGCAACTTCAACTACGGGACCAGAAATTTTTGTTACTCTTCCCAAGTTAAGCTCCTTCTAAAACGTTTTGAATCTCTTTATCTATTATCTCTTCCAGTTCACTTTCATCGAGAATTACAGTTACATTTTCGCTTTCAAACTTGAAAATGATTCTATCTTCTTCTATGCATTCCATATAAGGAAATTTGTTTTTAAACCTGCAGTGAACGAGAAATTTTCCCTTTTTGTGAGTTTTTAAAACTTGCTTTTTAAAACACTCAAACAGGTAAACTAAATCCAGTTCTTTAAGGAGTTGTGAGAAAACTTTTTCCTTTAGACTTTCTATGAGTTTTTCTTTTTTTCTTTCAAATGACGTTTTAATTTCCCTCTTTTCAGCGTTAAATTCTTCTTCTAACAGCTTAAGGGCTTCCTTGAGATTGTCTTCTTTTAATTTTTCTGCTTCCTTTAGAGCTTTTTCTTTCATTTCTTCACATTTCTTTCCCGCTTTTTCTATGATAGCGTTTGCTTCTTTTTTAACGGCTTTTGTTACTTCTGCTTTAAACTCTTCAAAATTATCCAATTCCCAGTATTCCATATAGGAACTCCTTTAAATCCCTTTTAAGGTGGATGCCGTCAAAAGAGGGAACGAAAATAACTACCGGTTTTGCTTTCTTCTTTAATTTTTCGGAGAAAGGTAAAAACTCTTCGTAATACCTGTCTGATATGACCAGTATTCCAACGCTTTCGTCAAAGATAAGTTTTTCCACTTTGGACTTAAATTCTTCTTTTCCGTTTACAACAACTGTTTCTGCGCCTCCCAGCCTGAAGCCGGCGCACTCTCTTTCTTCTCCGATGAAAACGATTCTCATAGCTTACCTAAAATAAGGATTGCAACTATAAGACCGTAAATGGCGATACCTTCGGCAAGTCCAAGGAAGATTAATGCCCTACCTGACATTTCGGGTTTTTCACCTAAAGTTCCCATAGCTGCAGAGCCCACAAGTCCCACGGCAATTCCGGCAGCAATTGTAGAAAGTCCGACGGAAGCAGCAGCAGCCATGTAACCCCAGGCTTTATCCCCCGCAAAAGTCAGGGCGGGGATTAGAACGAACAGGATTGACATTAGAACGGTTCGCATTCTAAAACCTCCAGCTTAAAAGGTTTGAACGGTCTTCCTCCACCCCTATAAAATTTCTTAAAGAACTCGTAATAGTTAAGTCTGAGTGCTTGAATCGTAACTATCAGCCCTTCAAGGGCAACGACAAGCAGGTTACCCAGCACTACTACTATCCAGTATATCAAAGTTCCTCCTTTTAGGGTTTTTACCGATTCTGCTATGGTGAAGATTGCAAAGAATAAAGCGCCGTGCGCCAGGGCAAATGCTCCGAGTCTCATGAACGATAATGTATTAATCAGATTTTCTAAAAGGATTCGGACGGCATCTATGAGCGATGTGGCTGCCTGTTTCGTTTTTCTGAAAGCGTAGAAGAATGATGCTAAAAGCAGAATTAGAAGGATTAGGAGTTCCAGTTTTACGTTCATTTTAAAGACAAGTGCTTTTATCAAAATACCTAAGGAGAGCCAATACGTGGAAAAGGAGAGGATTCCTTCTTCGTCGAAAATAATCTGTTCGAGGTTCTCTCTATGAACGGAGGAGAGGAGTTTTATGATGAATCCAATTGTAATTACGGCAATGCCTATACCTATGCTTAGTATCAGCAAGGGTTTGATACTTTTCATAGGTGAAAAGAGCAGTGGATGGAATATCTCTTTTCCAAAGGCTGAGCCGTAAAGAATTCCAAAAAGTGATGAAGAGATACCGGAAAGCAGCATTAACCTTCCAATTGCCTTTTTTCCCTTCTTTTCTAAAAGAATGGCGAATGCTGAAAGTATTAAGCCGTGTCCAACATCTCCGAACATAACGCCAAACAGCAGAGTGAAGACAACTACGAAGGGGAGGACAGGATTAATGTCGTAGTAGGATGGATAGCTGTAAGAAAAAACTATTTCTTCTATGGGCTTCAAAGGAGAAGGGGTTTGGATGAGGGTGGGGGGATTTTCCCCAGGAGGGTAGAATTTTACGTTGCAGTCGTTAAACAGTTTTAAAAATTCTTCTTTTTTCTTTTCCGGAATCCATCCTCTTAAAACTTTCTTCCCTTCCTTTTCGAAGGCTGAACTTTCAGCTTTTGTGATTTTCTTTTTTATTTCTAAAAGGGTGCAAAGGGATGCAATTTTTTCCCCGTAATGTTTTTTGATTTCTTCGATTTTTTGCTTTATAAACCTTTCTTTCGATTCTATTTCTTCTTTTGTTTCTTCCTTAAAGTATTTTAGAGGAACGGGATTTAAGTTGAAGGAAGACTTGATTTTTTCAAATAGGTATTCTCTATTTGGCGGGAAGAAGATAATGACGGCGATGTCTCCGTGATAGAGGGGAGCAAAGGCGGCGTAGAGTTTTTCGGACTTTAAGGACAATTGAAGGCTATCAAGGATTTCCTTTTTGATTGTGCCGGCTTTGAAGGTTATTACTTTTAAGCTTTTCAACAGTTTAGAAACGTTTCCGTCAAAGGATTTGTCGATTTTTTCTGCTAAGTTTAACAGTTCTCTTTCTCTTTTTATATGCGTTAATTCCTCTTTCAATTTTAGGATTTCTCTGTATAGGCGTTTGACTTCTTCTTTTGATAGTTTGGCTTTTGCTTTTTGGGGAGGGGCGGGGGGGATTTTTAGAAATTGGGAGATGGTTTTAAGTTGTGAGAGCGTTGTTTCTTCTTCAAAAAAGAACAATTTATCTTTTTGGGTTTTGAGGTGAAAAAATCCCCACCTCCCCAACCTTTCCACAACGTCTTCCAACTTTTCTTTCTCAACTTCCAGTTCAACACAAAGGAGCTTTTCAGGAAATATCAACTATCATCTCCTCTATTTGTTCTCTATCAAAGTTTCCTGCTATACCTTCTATTATGGCTGTCAAGTTAAACTTTTCGATTTCCTTGAGCCTTAAAACCACAAAAGGGATAACGGGAGTGAACGGGTAACCAAGCAATAACTTTCTCAAAGATTGAATGTGAAAGCGAAAGAGGTTTCTGCGGAATTCTTCAAACGTATCTGCATACTTTGCAAATGGAAGAACTTTTGAAAGTTGGCTTAATGTTGAAGCTTTGAGCATTTCGGGTAGCAGATGTTTGAGGTTTCCTTGTGCGAAAAGAAAAGGAGCAACTTCCTCCGGGCTTAGCCCCTCTATGATTCTATACTTTACCACCGTGAGAACGTCCAAAAAGTTGGAGTAAACCACCCCGAACTGTCTGAAAGATTTGTTTTTTAATAACTTTTCTGTAACAAATCCCCTATCCTGCACTAAGAAAAATTCTTTTACTTCACCGATTGGATAAATTTTAAACAGCTTATCAATTAGGTGGTTGAAGTAGGCGTTTATACTGTTTAGAAGTGCTTTTCTACTGGAATCTTTTAGAAAGCGGGAATAGGGGGTATTTTCTAAAAGCTGCATAGCCTCTTTAAGAGAACCAGTTCTTGCAAGGCTTTTAAGAAAGGTAATGCTTAGAGTTGTGGATAAAACGCTTCGGCATGTGGCGTTTAACCTTCCCAGAGAGGCAGTTTTTAAGAGCAAATTTTCTCCCTGATACGGTTGAGACAGGCGTTTACGATGTTATCAGCATCTATTTCTTCTATTCTTTTCCTGATTTCTTTCAGTTTTAAGGCGAATTCTGATTTTAGCCTTTGAATTTCCTCCTCTTTCTTTTTTCTTTCCTTCTCTAAAATGGCACTTACTTCCTCTTCTGCTTCTTTAAGCACTTTTGCCCTTTGCTCTTCGCAGTGCCGTAGTAAATCATTAGCCTTATGCCGCGCTTCCTCTAACAGGAAAGCAGCTTCCCTGTCCAACTCTTTCAGCTTTTCAAAAGCGTTACTCTTCACTTTCAGACTTCACGATTAAAATAGGTTGCTTTGTAGCTTTCAGAACGTCCATAATTTTTCCCACTCTGAAAATGGATAGGGACGCAGCGTTTATACCCAGAGTTACTAACTTTACTCCGTATTTATCGGCGTAGTTTGAAATTACTTCGTCCAATTCTCCGGGAATCATTACTACCTTGGTTTTTATTCCGTTTTCTTCAAACTCCTTCGCAAGCTCTTCCATTTCCTTAAACCGTTTTATTAGGGCGTCAGAATACCCTTCGCTCAAAGCACTTTTAAGCCCTTCTACCTTTTCGATGCTGTCATACTCTTCCTTGGGAAGAAGCCCCCACTCAGATGGAAGTAAAACGTGAAGTATGTGAACCTCTTTACATCCTGCTTCTTTTAACTTTAAAACGTAAGGCTTTGCTTCAAGACTGTGTTTTTCAAAATCTATTGGGTAAAGGATTTTTTCGAACAGCATCACTCCTCCCTTTTTTTAATTATTAGAACGGGACATTCTGCCTTTCTCATAACGTCAACAGAAACGCTTCCTAAAAGTATTTCCGTTAATAAGCCTTTGCCGTGGGCGCCCATTACGATAACGCTTGCGCCCTTTTCCTTGGCAACGTTCACAATTTCATCTCCCGGAGTTCCATACCTTAAAGCTATTTCTACTTCAAGCTCGTTAAATTCTAAGTTCTTCTTTATTCTATCAAGTTTTTCTATGATAGAAGTAACATAAAGTTGGTCGGCTTTTGGCAGGACGTTTGAAAGTATCTCTGAATTCATAAGGTCAGTGCCTTCGGGTAGTTCGATAGAAAGAGAGGTGACAACGTGAGTTACTATTACTTTTTTTGCTCCTGCCTCTTTCAGTTTTTTTACGTATTCGAGGGCAGTTTCTGCTAATGGAGAAAAGTCGGTAGAGTAAAGAACGGTTTTAAACAGCGGCATGTTGCCTCCACGAAAATTATCTTTTTACCATAAACCTTTCACATTCACGACAAGGTGTAACAACCAATTCTCTTATTAGTTTACCATTTTTGTAAACGTTTACTTTAACCTGTTTTTCATTTTTAGCATCTGAATACCTTGCTACTATTGAAGCGGCTGTTTTAACGGTTTCATTGCTGGGATTACTGCAAGTTAGAAGACCAACTGGTGAAGGGTAATCGGGCACGGATAGAGTTAGTTCACTTTCCCCTGCTTTTTCTTTCAGAATTTCATTTTCGGCTTTGTTTCTGCCTACTATGAGCTTGCAGTTCCCGATGCGGAAGTGCCTGCCTACCTTTAGAAGCTTTACATTTCGCCAGTTAAGTTCGTTGTGTTCTATTAGGTCTTTTACCTTAACAGCGTAGGAAGGTTCGGTTAAGAGGCAACCTCCGGACGGTGTTGGAAACTCTTTGACGTTAAATCCGAAACGACCGAGTATTTTGGGGTGTTCTTTTCTTGAACGCCCTTTTAAAGCCAATAGCTTGTCCCTTTCAATGATGCCTTTTTCTTCGTAAATAGTAGGTGGTAAAAGCTTTGCAGATAAAGGTCTTAGAACTTTTCTTTCGAGTCTTGCTATTTTTTCAATCTTTCTGAATGCATCTAAACGTTGTGACATGGGGCGCTGTCCCAAAACTTCTCCCGTTGCTATTATTCCGTTTTCACCTGCTATTTCTTTGAGTTTTTTTAGCATGTATGCTTTACAGTCTATACAAGGGTTTAGGTTTTTGCCGTAGCCGTGGGGGGGATTTTTCACCAATTCAAGGTAGTCATCTGTAACTGGAATCACTTTTAGCTCTATTCCAATTTTTTCTGCTACTTCTTTTACCTGGTTTAAGTTTTTCTCAAAAAACGGACAGGTTAGATGAATTCCAATAACCTCAAAACCTAACTCTTTAAGCAGTAAGGCAGCTAAGACGCTGTCCAATCCTCCGGAAAAGAGCAAAAAAACCTTTCTTTCCATAGACACCTTCGAAAAATTGCTTTAATTTAAAAGTAGGTTACAGGAAAAAAACTACAAGGAGGATGGGATGGCAGTCCTAAAACTTAATCTCATCGGAGACGGTATAGACCTTACAGGGGCTATCAAAAACACTTTAGAGGAAAAATTTTCTAAACTTGAAAAGTATCTTGGAGATGATGAAAGGAGGGAAGTATTTGCAGACGTTATAGTTAAGAAAGAAAAATACAGGGCATCTGTTGAAATAGTGATTTACAACGTTTTTGACCATACCTTGAGAATAAAGAAAGAGACAGATGATTTATACACTGCCGTTGATTACGTTGTTGATGCAGCGGAAAAACAGCTTAGAAGGTTAAAGGATAAAATTAAAACACAGGCAAAAAGGGAAGCCCAAAAGAGCAAAAAGCAGATAACGCTGGTTGAGGAAGAAGTTACAGAAAAACCGGTAGAGATTATTGAGGTTGAACCAGAACTTTACAAACCCATTACGGTAGAAGATGCAGTAGTGAAGCTTTTGGGTTCAAGCAGAGAGTTTTTCGTTTTCTGCAACGTAGAAACTGGCAATGCGGCTGTAGTTTATAAAAGGAAGGACGGCAACGTTGGATTGATAGAAATGCCTGCTTGTAAGTAATTCTTTTGCCTGCTCTCTAATTGGAGAGCAGGCTTTGAGGTATTTAAACGAAATGAGCGGGGCGAGGAATCTAAAGCTTACCCTGGAATACGTAGGGACGAATTACTATGGGTGGCAGTTTATACCCGGAAAACCAACTATTCAGGGAAAGCTGATAGAAGTATTGGAGAAAGTTCTTTGCCATCCCGTTAAATTGATAGGAGCAAGCAGGACAGATGCAGGCGTTCACGCGTTTGGGCAGGTTGCCAATTTTTTTACTGATAAGAACATTCCCGTTTTTAGGTTGAAAAAGGCTCTCAACGGGTTGCTTCCTCCTGATATTAAGGTTAGGGAAATAGAAGAGGTTTCGGAAAGCTTCCATTCAAGGTTTTCTGCTGTTGGTAAG
>JAMOPR010000270.1 GCA_027064485.1 Desulfurobacteriaceae bacterium
GGTGAGTTTGAAAGAACCGATATGGTTGAGTTTTTTGCGGAAAAGTTAGAGGGAATAGCTACTACAGGTAACGGATGGGTTATCTCCTACGGAACAAGATGCTATCGCCCGCCAATTATTTACGGTGACGTTTATAGAAAAGAGCCTATGACCGTTAAAGAGATTTCTTTTGCACAGAGTTTGACGGATAAACCCGTTAAAGGAATGCTGACAGGTCCTGTTACCATAATCGCGTGGAGTTTTGTAAGGGAAGACATCCCTATAGAAGAGGTTGCTTACGAAATAGCCCTTGCGATAAAAGATGAGATTAAAGACTACGAAAACGCAGGTATAAAGATTGTTCAGATTGATGAGCCGGCTATAAGAGAAAAAGCGCCTATAAAGAAGCGTTACTGGAAGGAATATTTTGATTGGGCTATTAAATCCTTCAATCTTTGCTGTTCTTCTGCGAAACCAGAAACGCAGATTCACACCCATATGTGCTATTCCGAGTTCGGCGAGATAATGGACTATATAGCAAAGATGGACTTTGACGTTATTTCCATAGAAGCTTCCCGTTCTAAGGGTGATATTATAGAGGCGTTTGAAAAGATTAACTTTGATAGACAGATAGGTTTGGGCGTATGGGATATTCATTCACCTTACGTTCCTTCAGTTGAAGAGATGAAAGAAATAGTAGAGAGAGCTTTGAAGGTTATTCCTAAAGAAAACTTCTGGATAAATCCAGACTGCGGATTAAAAACAAGAAGGTGGGAAGAGGTAATTCCTGCCCTGAAAAACCTTGTAGAATTGGCTCAGGAATTGAGAAAAGAGTAATCTAAGTTGTCTGCTGCCCGCCTGACTGGCGGGTTTTCTTCTTAGCTATTAAATTATTCTAATGTCGAAATTACTTTTGGAGTCAGTTATGCAATTTTCCCCTTTCCTTAAAGTTGAAGTTCCTGTTACGTTTAAAGACCAACCGGGAGTTCAGTCTGCTCTTTTTTATACCGATATAAGAGTTTGTAACCTTAACTGCTATCAGTGCCACAATAGAAAAAGCTATAGGGGAAGTGGGGAGAAATACACCTATGAGGAATTGTCTGAAAAGTTGGAAATGCTTAGGCTTTTAGGTGTTGAGCTGATAATAGTTTCTGGCGGTGAACCTACTTTAGAAAAAAAACTAAGGGAGGGATTGGAATTTCTTAAAAAGAAAGGATTTAAAGTTAGAATAGATACGAACGGAACGAACCCAGAAATTATCAGGGAGTTAATTGAAGAAGAACTGGTGGATGGTTTTGCAGTAGATATTAAAATTCCACTATTAGAAAACACCGAGAATTACACCCCGGAACAGCTCAGGCGCTTTAAAACTATTCTCTACTCAAAAACTGATGTAGATGATGAGAAAATCTTCAACTACGTTGAAAGGGTAAAAAGGACAAAACAGATAGTGGAAGAAAGCGGGCTTCCGTATAACATTTTCAGAACTGTAAGGTATCCGCTTCTGCGCGAAAGCGAGCTCCAATCCATTTCAGAAAATGTAAAATCTGTTCCCCATCAGATTAACCCTTTTTATCCTGTGGAGGAACAAGAATGAAGAAGAACAAGTATTTCAAGCTGATAGAACTTTTTATCGATAACGACGACATATCCCGCAATAATGCCAACTTTGTGAGGGGAATTCCCGTTTTGGAGCACGTTGTTGTTGGCGAAATAATGAAAGATTATCTCTTTGATGAGATATATAAAGGTCTTCCTGTAAGAACGCACCACGAAGAAGGTTGGGCATACCACCATCAAACCTACCGCCTAAGTGCTTATTGTATTGGTTTGTCCGCTAAAGATATTGCATTCTATGGGCTTCAAAGTAACGCGAAGAATGAGAGAAAGGCGGCGCCGCCCAGAAGGCTTGAAACCCTTTTTATGCAGTGTGCTAATCTTATTTGTTTGATTGCTCAGGAAGTTTCTGGGGCTACGTCTTTAAACGACCTTTCTACGGTTGCTGCCGGGTATCTTTACCACCTTGAGAAAGAGGGAAGAATAAGCTATTCCGATTACGACCTTGAGAATTTGTGGCAGGAATTCCTGTATAACATAAACCTCCCCTTTAGAAGCGGTAACTCGCCGTTTTCAAATATAACTCTTGATTTCGGTAAGCCTAATAGCAGATTGAAATATGAACCTGTTGTTTATGCCGGCAAATTTCTCAACATGACTTATAGCCAAATACCTTCTCACTATTTTGATAGGATTAATACTGCTTTCATTAAGGCGATGAGACGCGGAGATGCTGAAGGAAATCCGTTTACGTTTCCCCTTATAACGGTTAACATTACCGAAGATTTCGATAGAAATAATCCTGCTTGGAAACTGCTACTTAAAGAAAGTGAGTATTTTGGGGGATTTTACGTTCAAAACTACTTGAGGGAACCATTTGAAAAGCCTTCCATTTATAAGCAGAAAAATCCATACATTAAGCCTTTTGATGAAGGAATGATTTATTCAAACTGTTGTAGGATGTTGTTTAACATTTCTCAAGTGGAAGCAGTGACCGGTTCAAACCCGTTCCATTCAGGTAGCGGTGTTGGTGGTATAGGGGTCTATGCTATCAATATGAACAGACTTTTATTCTTGGCGAAGGACGATTTTGATTTTCTAAAGAGGATGATAGATTACACTATGGACGTTGGGGCAAAGGCTTTACAGAGGAAAAGGGAGTGGCTCAGAAAATACTGGGATGATTTATTCCCATACTTATCTTTTTACCAAAAAGACGATAAGTCTCTGTTTAACATCTTTTCTGTAGTTGGCGTTCACGAGGGAATGATTAATGCCGGTTTTGAAGGTGGACTATTTAACGATGACGCAAAGGAATACGCTCATCAGATAGCTCAGTATCTTTACTCAAAATTGCAGGAGTTTATGGAGAGGGATAAGGTTCTTTACTCTTTAGAGTATGCTCCATCTGAGAACGCTGCCTGTAAGATGGCTGAGAAAGACCTTGCCTTTGCAAATGTTATTGCAGACGTTTTAAACGGTGAAAGGAGTTATGAGATTTCTAAAGACCCGTATTTAAATTTGTTCATTAAGGAAGCTGTTCATAAGTTTGGTGAAAAACTTTTTGATGTAATAAGAGTGTAACAGTTTTTCTGTTTATCGTTATTAGAAGTCTGGAAGAAGCAAAATAGTTTGGAGGTTGTAGATGGAGGTTACGAAGAAGGTTAGACCTAAAATGTATGTTAACGGTGACCCTTCAACGGGAAGAGTGTTTTTAACATCTGGATTTCAAGCGCCGTTTCAGGAGGGAGACCTTTTAAAGCAAATAGACGTTAACTCTCACTTTCAAAGTTACGCGACTGGTGGTTCTATAATGCACATCTTTACTGCTGAAGAGATGAAGCCTGAAGAGCAAGAGAAGTTAATCTTTAATATTATTAGGAACTTTCCTATTCAGTATTTGACGAAAACGCCCTTTTTAACTACCTGCAATGAGTGTGGGCATAAAATGGTAGGAAGAAAAACAGAGTGTGAAAAGTGCGGTTCAACGGATGTTACGTTGTGGAGTAGACCTATCGGATACTTTAGACCTGTTATGAGAGGAAAGATTTCGAAAGACTTTAAGAAAGCTGAATACTTGTTCTGGCTTAGCGGAAGGATAGAGGATTTTGCTACGAGGAAAGAGGTTACGAAAAGAGATGTTGAGGAAATTGTTGACGAAATTAGTTCTATAACTTAAAATGACCTTTCAATGAGGAATTGCAGCTTTGTGAAAACAGTTGTATTTTTTCTCTTTTGCCTGTGTTCTGCGTGTGCTCTTTCTTTTGGGAAAAGTCTTGATGAGATTGTGAGGGAGTTGGGGGGATTTTCTTCCCCCGTTCAATTAGAGAATGCTTTGAAGTCTCTCAACGCAACAGAAAAATTAAAGTTAAGGATACTTGTCTCTGCTTATAAAAAAAATACCAGAGAAGTTGAGAAACTATTAACTGCTCTTCGTAAGAAGAAAAAGAAGAAAGTTGTAGTTGCTAATACTATTCTTCTTCCTTCTGGCAGGTATGTAATAGTTGTAGATAAGAGAAAGGAAATTCTTTATGTAGTGAGTCAGAAGAAGGGTATGCCCTTCATTGTAAAAAAATTTCCATGTATTACCGGTAAGAGATTAGGAGATAAACTGAGGGAAGGAGACCAAAGAACACCGGAAGGTATTTATTTTCCTCTTTACTGGACTTCGAACTTGCCACCTATTTATGGAATAGGAGCTTTTCCGCTTAACTATCCTAATCTTATCGATAGAAGAATTCTTCATCGTGATGGTCACGGTATCTGGATTCACGGAACAAATAATCCTGATAGACCTCCTCATAGTTCTAACGGTTGTATAGTGCTGAAAAATAAGCATTTAAAACAGTTGATTCCCTATGTAAAAGTTAAGGAAACGCCGGTTATAATTGTTGAGCATATTCAATACTTGCCTCTTGGTGAGTTAGAGAAAGAAAGAAAGTCTCTTCTTCAGTTTATTTATAGGTGGAAGTCTGCTTGGGAAAAAACTCCTGAAGATTTAAAACCTTACTTTTCTTGCTATTCTAAACATTTTGTTTGGGAAAGGGGGAATTTAAGGACTTGGAAAATCTATAAGCGAAGAGTAACTTCCCGCAAAAGGTGGATAAGAATAAAAATTAAGGACATATATTTAAGTAAGGACGGAAGAGTTCTTGAGTTTGGTAACCTTTATGTGGCGAGTTTTAAACTGATTTACGATTCAAATAACTACCACTCGGTTGGAAGAAAAGTTTTATATATAATTAAAGAGGATGGGCAGTGGAAGATATTGGGAGAAGGGAATTTATAACATCTTTAGCTAAAACTTTCTTGTTTTCGACTTTTCCCGTTAACGCTTTTTGTAAAACTTTGGGGAATGTAAAAATTGAACTACCAGCTTACTCATTCCAAAAATATGTTATTCCAGGAAAAAGGAAAGGAAAAAAGATTCTTGTAATAGGTGGTATTCATGGGAATGAACCGGGTGCTTATAAAGCTGCCGAAATTTTAAGCCGCGTTAAAGTAGAAAGGGGAGAGTTGATAATAGCTCCAAGAACAAATGTGGTTTCTATATTGGCTGATGTTAGAGGCTATAACGGAGATATGAATAGAAAATTCCAGTATTTGTCAAGGAAAGACCCTGATTACGAAAGAGTTCAGGAAATAAAGGAATTAATAGCTGAAACGAAACCTGACCTTGTTCTTTCGCTGCACGATGGCTTTGGTTTTCACTCTGTTAACAAAAGAGCTTGGGGTCAATGCATAGTGATAGATGAAGAAGTGTATAAAACTTTTAACTTGGGGAAAATTGCCAAAACTGTGGCTGAAAACGTAAATAGGCATATAAGAAGAAGAAAGTGGAAAATCCCCGTCTACAATACCCACACCTTTTCTCCTTCTACAAAACATCCGGAACAGAAAAAATCCCTCACCTACTACTGTCTTTCCAAACAGAACGTTCCAGCTTTTTGCCTTGAAACGTCAAAGCAGTTGCCGTCTTTACGCTTGAAAGTTCTATTTCATCTAATGATGTTGAAAGAGTTCTTTAAGATTTACGGCGTTGAAATTTCACCTGATTTTGATGTTTTAGAGAAGGAAGTTGACAGATTCCTTACACCTGCGAAGTTTTACTCGGTAAAAGCTGAAATTAACGGTAGAATAGTTGAAATATCGTCGAAGAAGACTTTTCATCTTCATAGAGGCAGTTACTTTAAAGTTTTATCCTGTCACGGAACAGAAGGAACAAACGTTATCTGCAAAGACGTTAACCTCAATTGGCGGAGTTTCCATATAAAAAGGAGAGTTGCCCTTACTCTTAAAGACGACTTCCGAAAAATTTTTGATTTTAGGGTGGTGGTTGTTTAACTGTAAACTCTTAAAATCTTCCTAATTATCTTTGTCGTAGAAATGTCGTAAGAAAAATCCACTCTTTCAACCCTTTTGGCGTATTCCCTTCCAACTATATCTTCCAGCTTCCAGTCTGCTCCTTTTACTAAAACGTCTGGTTGAACAATTTTTATAAGTTCAATGGGCGTGTCTTCGTCAAATACAACAACGTAATCCACGCAGTTAAGAGCAGAAAGGACTTTTACTCTGTGCTCCTGTTTGTTTATAGGTCTCTTTTCTCCTTTGATTCTTTTTATAGAACTATCGCTGTTAATACCTACAATTAAAATGTCTCCGAAGCTTTTTGCTTTTTCAAGGTAGTCAACGTGACCTGCGTGGAGAATATCAAAGCAGCCGTTTGTAAAAACAATCGTTTTTCCTTCCTTTTTGAGATTTTCTACCAGCGTTTTCAACTCTTCGATGGATTTAATTACCTTTCCCAACCGTAAACTCCTCATAAATTTATGGTTGAATTTTATCTTAATTGGAGGAAACGGTGATTAACGTTATAGGTGGCGGTCTTGCAGGTGTGGAGGCTGCGTGGAGAATAGCGGAAAGTGGTGTTCCCGTTAGGCTTTTTGAAATGAGACCAAAAAAATTGACTCCTGCCCATAAAACAGACAAATTCGCTGAGCTTGTGTGCAGTAATACTTTGGGCGGTAAGGATATCGTTACGCCGAGAGGTTTGCTAAAAAAAGAGATGGAAATGTTAGGTTCTTTAGTTATAGAAGCTGCTAAAAGGTCAGAAGTGCCTGCCGGTGGAGCTTTAGCTGTTGATAGAGAGAAATTTTCAGAGTTCATTACAGAAAGAATAGAGAACCATCCGCTTATAGAAGTGATAAGGGAAGAGGTTACTGAACTGCCGGAAGGAGAAACAACTGTTGTTGCAACGGGTCCACTTACTTCCGAACCTTTTTCAAAGCATCTTCAGAACTATTTAGGGGAGGAAGAACTTCACTTCTACGATGCAATTTCTCCTATAGTTTATGCCGATACCATAGATTATTCAAAATGTTTTTGGGGTTCCCG
>JAMOPR010000271.1 GCA_027064485.1 Desulfurobacteriaceae bacterium
CCGTTTACTACCGGTATTCCGTTTATAGTTTCTACGTTGAGTTGGGGTAAAATGCTTATTTTGGCTATAGATGTTGAGATTACTGCAGGTTCTACGAATGTCACCTTTATGTTGGTTTTGAACGGCAATTCAAATTGTTTGGATTGTTTTTTGCTTTTCTTTCCTTTATTTAGCTGTATCCTTGCTTTTGAAATAGAAAGTTTGCCTGTAACGGTATTTTGAGTTAAATCTATTTTCAGATTGCCGGAGACAGCGCTTTTCCAGAATGATATCTCACCTATGGGAACTTCTGAAGCAAAAATTTCGAATAAACCATTTTTCCCCTTTATCCCCAAGTTGCCGCTTCCTACGGTAATTTCTGAGTTTAAATTCTTTATGGTGCCGTTTTCTATTTCTCCCGTTAGTTGGGAAACGGAGAATTTTTCCAGTAGGAAAGCGGTTTTTCCTTTTATGTTTTTGCCAGTAAAAGATAAAGAATAAGAAAGAGTGTTGTCGTATCTGTAGTGACTTGTAATTTCTAACTTACCTTTAACGTATCTAAAGAAACTTTTTGCAGGAGATAGGTATATTAACCCTTTTATACCTAAATTACCTTCTACTTTTCCGGATATTTGAAGCTTTTTGTTGAGTTTAACTTCAGGTTTTTCTACTTCTATCCATCCGTCTATATAAGAGAGTTTTGTTCCTGATACTTCTGGTTTTCCATTTCTAAATGTTACGTAGATACCTGATACGGAAAACAATCTGTAGAAATTTTGAGGTTTAATTTCAAAAGCCGGAATAAAGACGTTACCGTTTAAGTCGGGATAAGAAACATTAAACGTTCCGATTCCTACTTTGATTAAAGCCTGAGGGAATTTAACTGTGAAATTTTTAAAGGTGCCGAAGCTATTTACTTTGCCTTCTTTAACGTTGACATTAGCAGAAAGTTGCGGAGACGTTATCTGGAATGTTCCTGTTTGAGTGCCTGTCTGATAACTGCCCTTAAAAGAAAGTTTTAGGGGATTTTTGAGTAGAGTGGTTGTTAGGTTTGTTTTACCTTTTAAAGTGATTGTTACGTTTTCTAACTGTCCTTTAAAAGTTCCTTTTGTAAAGCCAGAAATTGAGAAATTGTTTTCCTTTATATCCCCTGTTAGGGAGAAAATCCCACTAATATAGTTATTGCTCATATTGTAAGCAAATGATGTATTTAGATTGGTGTTTTCAAATCCTTTTATGTGAGAATTTCTTAGTTTAAATTTTAGTTCTTTATTAGAAATATTTAAAGAAAAATCCCCACCCTCAACGCTTTTTTTGCTTATTTTTGCTGATTTTAATTTACCATCAAATTTTACGGTTAGTTGTCCGCAATCATACAAAACAACACCAAATAGAGAACTAAAAGTCCCTCCAACAGAACCAACCATGAAATTACCGTTAGCAGAATTTACAAAAGCTTTAACTTTAACCGATTTCTTCTTAACACTGACTTTATAGTTTCCGCTTACAGTTCCTGATAGTTCTACAGGTATTTTAACTTTGTAAAAAGTCAAGATATTGTTGATGTAGTCTATCGGCTTGTTGAGAACTTTTCCTTCAACCACTACAGAAAAAGGTTTGAAAGTAATTAAAAGGTTTTTTAATACAACATCCCTATTTTCACTGGATGCTTGAATTGTAAGTTGGTTACGGTTAAAGGAAAGATGTCCTCTAACTTTACCTATATAGCTATTACAGTAACTAAAATTTTCAGACGTAAAAGTGAAGTTTCCTAAAGGTTTTGAAAATGTTCCCGATATATCACCACTGAATGAAAAGTTTCCGCTTATGCCTTGTTTGCGGAGTAGGGTGAAGGAGGCGGTGGGGATTTTTTCACCGTAAGCTAAAATATGCATAGTTTTAGCTTTGATATCCATAGTGCCATCAATGTTTAGTTTCCCTTTTCCCGTAAGTGCAAGTTTAAAGTTTACCTTTTCGTTATCTCCCTTAAAGTTTGTAAATCCTGAGGCTGAAAATTTTTCATAGGAAAATTCATCTATTCTTAATTTACCCGTATAAGAAAGTTTTTCTCTTTCTTTCCTAAATTCTACTTTTCCGCTTACAGTTGCTTCGGGGATTTTTTTTAGCGATTTAAAGAATGAAGTTTTAAATTTCTTAAAGAGAATTTCTCCTGAGATATTTTCTTTGGCGGCTAACGCGTGAAGAGATAATGGTTTTGAAAGCACAGAAATTTTCCACTTTTCTCTTCCGTTGCTACGAACCTTTATCAACGCATTTTTAATAGTTAACTGAGGGGTTTTTATCTGGTTACTTTTTACGTAAACAAACAGTTGGGGTTTCTTTATATCGCCTTTTACGTTAAAAGTTCCGCTAATACCTTCAACCTTGTAACTCTCAAAAGAGAAAAAGCCCTTTAAGTTCCCTTTAAGATTTAATTGAGGAAGAACCAGTCCCTTAGCTGAAAATTGCAAGTGTTTATAGTTAACAAGTCCTGATTGTAAATAGATTCCTCTTTCTAAGTTTCCTTCAGCTTTTATCCTAAAGTTTTGCTTCTTATAGCAGGCTATTCCTTCAAGAGAAAAGGAGGAGTTTTCTTTCCTTCCCTTTCCTCTAAAGCACCAATCTGTTGCTTTTATTGTTCCGTTTAAGTAAATTTTCTTTAAATCCTTCGATGCTTTCAGTTTTCCAGTATAGTGATATCCGTCAAAAGAAATAATCAGGTTATCTGTTATTAGAAATTCGTTTTCTACTTTACCATTAAAAGGTTTAACTAATAGTAGTTTACCTTTGATGCTCCCAGACAATCCACCAAGCTTGAAAGATTGAAGGTTATAAGAAAAATCTTTCCCAGTTAGCTTAGCTTCAGGAGATTGAAAGGAAAACTTCTCAATTTGAAGCCTTTGAGCATAAAAAGGTAAGGAGAAGTTTAAGTTAAAAGTTGATTCTCTTTTTTTTCTGTTAACGTTCTTTTTCTCTTTTTTGGTTTTTAGATTAAATTCTCCTACGCGCAGAATTTCAAAGTAGGGCTTTCTTTTTCTTAAACTTTCAAGCAGTTTAAGTTTGGCGTAGCATTGGCGAACGTTTAAATAGGTCGAAGGTCTTTTAAAGTATAGGTCTTTAAAGGAAATTTCTAAACTTCCGTTGCTGTAATCTACGTGAAAGTTAGATATTTGAAAAGTTGAAATTTTCTTTTCATGTAAGTAAAACTGTAGAAGTTCTTTGGCTGTTAGAAAGGAGAAATAAAAAAAACTTATTATCAGTAGTAATCTAAGGAGCTTGTGAAGCCTTCCCCTTTTTAAAGAGCGGAGAATATCACGCAAGAGTTCTCTATCTATTCTCACAGTTTATCTCCAGGGTTTCCCAGTTACGACATTTGGGACATATCCAATCAAAAGTATCCGTTTCAAAACCACAATTTTCACATTTAAAAGCCTTTTTTTTCTCCTTTAGTAATTTTAGGAATTTTTCTATTTCATCAACTACTTGTTTTTTTCTTCCTATTTCCCACAAAATTTTAAGGTAAATTTCCTTAACCTCAGAATCAACAGGAAACTTCTCATTAAGTTCCTCAAGAAGTTTCAGGGCTTCATCTTTTCTGTTTTCGTTAATAAGAAGTTGAACAAGTTTGAGTCCGATGACAGGATTTAACTCCGTTTTATTGATTATATCTCTGAGTTTTTCTTCGTTAAGTCCTTCAAACTCTTCTATGATTTCTAAAAAAGGTTGCATATGTTTGGGCGACAATCTCATTCCCTGAAGAGCTTTTGAATAACCTTTTTCTGTCTCGCCAACGTAATAGTAGAGTTTTGAGATTACATAGTAGAAAAAAGGGGTTGGGAGGGGGGAGTGGATTTTCCTAATAATTTTAAAAGCTTTATCTGTTCTGCCTTTTTCTATGTAAAAGTTCGCAAGATAAAGTTTGGTGTATAGTAATTCATCTTCAAATTCCTTTTTCAAGGCAACGGCTTTCTCTAAAAATTCAACAGATTCTTCTATCCTTCCAGAATTCTTATAAATTTTGGCTATTTCGTAGTAGAAGTAACTTTCTCCGGGGAAAAGTCTTACCCCTTCTAACAGAGCTTCTTCAGCTCTATCTAAAAAACCAGCACTTTTATAAACCAATCCTAAGTTCAGATAGACTAACTTTTTCTCATCTACCGATAGGTTTTTCTCTTTCAGGCTTTCCAGTATTTTAAGGCTCTTCCAGTATTCACCTTTTTCTTTTAATAGAAGAGCTAAAGTTATATACGCATTTACCGAATTTTCGGTATCTGTCTCCGGAATCTGATTGATAAGGTCCTGACGATTAATAGAAACTTTCTTTAGATATCCCTCTAACGAACTCGCTTGCTTTTGGTTAAATTTAAAAAAAAATTTTTCTAAGCATATTTACTCCCAATTTTCCTTCAATATATCATAAGTTTCATAAACAGATTGAGGTATGACTTTAACATTGCCAATTATGGGCATAAAGTTTGTATCACCCTGCCATCTCGGAACAACGTGGTAATGAATATGGGTATCAACGCTACCACCAGAAACTTTCCCCAAATTTAAACCGATGTTGAATCCTTCAGGGTTGTAAGCTTTCTTTAAAACTCTAATAGCCTTTTGAAGCAAGTAATTAATTTCTTCCATTTCTTCAGGAAGAAGAGAAAGAAAATCTCCCGTATGTCTTACGGGACAAATCATTAAATGCCCCGTATTGTAAGGAAACTTGTTTAAGATTACTAAAGCTTTATTTCCCCTGTAAAGTAGTAGATTTTCTCTATCTTTCGAAATATCATCGTTAAAAGCTTTACATATAAAACATCCCGAAGTTCTATCTTCAGTAGCTTTTTGGACGTAGCTTAATCTCCATGGAGCCCACAGGATTTCCATATTTTCTCCTTAACCGTAAAATTGTATGGTTATTTCTTGAGTAAATACGAAAAAGCAGACGCCAAAATTTTTTGAGACCTCACCAATATACTATTAATGCGTTCAACTGCTACAGAAATTCCCGATAAACCCTTTACCTCCTCAACAACTTTAGTTTGGGCAGAATTAATCTCTTTCATCTCGTCAGATATTTTGATAACTTGGTTTATGTCATCTACTAATCTGTCCATCTTCTCTCTTATATTTCTCATAGCTTCTATATTTTCCTTTAAAGCTGCCAGTTTTGGTTCTATTTCTTTATTTAACTCTTTTATTTCATTCACAGAATGAAAAGTATTTTTTGCCATGTTCCTTATTTCATTGGCAACAACTGCAAAGTTTCTACCTACTTCTCCTGCTCTTGCTGCTTCTATGGAAGCATTAATGGCTATAAGTTCTGTATGTCCCGCTATACCCTCTATGTCTTCAAGGTAACTTTTAATCTTGCTTAAACTCTCAAGAAGATTTTCATACTCTTCAGATATAGTTGACATATGGTCTACTATAGGCTTAAACTCTTTCACAAAAGATTTTAAATCTTCTGAAACTTTATAAAGAACTTCAACATCTTTGGATAAAACTTGGTTATTCTCCACAAATACGCTCTCTACTTGCTCTACCAATTTGGATATAACAGTAGAAAGCTCTTTCATAGAAAGCGTTCCTCTGCTTAAAATAGAAAGTGAGTCAGAAATTTCCTTTATTAGTCTTTCATCAGGTCTGTTCCGCATTTTAGGCTCTCCATAAATTTAAAGAAGTTTTTTACATCCTTATCTACAATAATAGCTCCGTGCTGAGGAAGTATAGCCTTAATATCTCTATTTTTAACTCTATTCAGCCAAACTTTAACTGCTTTGTTATTAGCCATAAGTATTCTGTGTGGGGTATATAAATACTCCAAATGTTCCAGCCAATCATCAACTACTAAATAACTAAAGTTTCCTAATGCAATTCCTATATCACCGGAAAATAAAAACTTCGAAACGGGGTCATAAATATTGAAATGATTCGGAGAGTGAAGATAATGAGCTGGTATTATCTCTAATGGAGTTTTTCCTAAGTTTATATGCTTACCTTCGGAGGGAATGGCTATTGCCCTTTTAGAGATATCGCTTACTCCGAAATGAGGTAGGAATCTTACCCACAGTTCTCCAATAACTATTTTTGCTTGAGGACAAACGTCCTTCCACATAGGAAGAGAACCACAAACATCTGGGTCCTGATGGCAGAAGTAAATGTATTTAATAGAATCTAAAGGTATGTATTTGGAAATTTTGAAAACGAGGAACGGAAAGATGTGGTATCCTCCTGGGTCTACAAGAAATGCTTCTCCGTTATCCACTATCAAATAGGATAAAACGTCAACAGCTCCTATTCCGGAACTAATGCCTTTCGTTCCTAAATAAATTACTTTATGGTTGTAACCTTCATAAAGAACCACATCTTCACCTGGGTGGAGGTCTTTAGATAACTTGTATCCTTCCATTTCTTTTACTCCGTTATTTTCGTTTTGATAAATTTTATCAAAGATTCTTCGGAGATAGATTCTCCCTAACAAATTGACATTTGTTAGGGGAAATTGGGTAAAATTAGGGACGCAAAAAAAAACGTAGAACGGGCGAAAAACGGTAGAATTGAACAAATGTTTATATATTTGCCCAATTTTAAATGCCAAAGGAACAACTATTTGGGATGGTAAATAGGGGAAATATATTGATGTTTATTTAATTAACCATAAAATTTAATGGAGAATGGACATGAAACTTTCCCAAGCAATAGAGCTATTTCTAAAATTCAAAACTAAGGAACTTGCTCCCAGAACCATAAAGGAGTATCAAAATGATTTAAATATGTTTATAAAAACTGTAGGTGATAAGAACATAAATGAGATTCGAACGGCAGATATCATGATTTTTAGGACCTCTCTTGAATGCAGTCCTTCTCTCATAAATAGGAGGATGTCTGCCTTAAACACTTTTTTTAATTTTCTTGTAGATATGGAGTTAATAAATTCAAATCCATTTAAACCA
>JAMOPR010000272.1 GCA_027064485.1 Desulfurobacteriaceae bacterium
ATGAACGCCAGAAAAATTTTTACAGTTATAGGTCTTTTAGTAATTGCAGCGTTCACTCTCTGGATAGCTTACTTTTTTTATCAGCGCTACATTTACGTCATCACGGATAACGCCTTTGAAAGGGCTAACGTAATAGACGTTTCCGTTCAGGGCGTTTCTGGAAAAGTTACTAAGCTCTTTAAAAGAGAATTTGCTCCGATTAAAAGGGGTGAATTGCTTTTTACAATAGATGATTCCGTTTACAGGAAGGACCTTCAATCTCTTAAAGCTCAAATTTCCGCTACAGAGCTAAAGAAGAAGTCTCTTGAAGTTAAGCTAAGCAGGATAAAGCGGCAGTTGCCTTTAGAAGTAAAAGAAAGAGAGAAGCAACTATCCATAGCTGAAAAAGAGTTAAAAAGACTTTGCCTTGCCGAAAGAATGGCTGAAATTGAGTATGAAACTTCTGTCGCTCAGGCGGAAGCTGCCGTTAAAGCTGCAGAAAAAGCTCTTCTTTCTGCTCAGACGAATCTTTCTTTCTGGAAAAACCGCTACAACAGGTATAAGAGACTTTACGAAAAAAGGGTTATTTCTAAGGAACAGTTTGAGGAGATAGAAAACGGATACAAAGAAGCAGTGGCTCTTTTTGCATCTGCCGAAAGTAAACTAAAGAGTGCAAAGGAGAATTTAAAAAGAGCAAACAGTTTGAAGGACAAAGTTGAGCAGTTAAAAATTTCGGTTAAAGAAGCTGAAAAACGGGTTGATGAAGCTAAGATTGCTCTCTCTTTGGCGAAAGAAAACCTTAAAAAGATAAAAGAACTTGAAAATAACATAGCGGAACTGGAAAAGAACATTGCTTCCCTTAAAGAGAAAAAAGCGAAAGTAGAGAAACTGATTTCTTACTGCCACGTTAAGTCTCCTGTTGATGGAGTTATTGCTAAAAAGTGGAAAGAAGTTGGTGATTTCGTTTCGCCGGGTTTGCCCGTTTATTCTATCTACTCACCGAAGAGTTTTTACGTTTTAGCCTGGGTAGAGGAAGATAAAATGCCCCACGTTAAAGTGGAAGCGAGTGTAAAGGCAGAATTAGAGGTTTGTGGAAAAACTTTTGAAGGAAGAGTTGTTTCTGTTGGAACTTCTGCCGGTTCAATTTTTTCTCTTATCCCGAGAGACACTTCCCAAGGAGAATTTACAAGAGTTACTCAAAGGGTGCCTGTAAAGATAAAGCTTAAAGGCGTTCCTCTTAGATGCATAAAACCTGGAACGAACGTAACCGTTTACATAAGTAAGGAATAGAGATGGACAGAAAGCTGATATTCGTTTCGGTGCTTATAGTTGCGGGTATGTTCATGACCCTTCTTGATACTACAATCGTTGATATTGCTCTACCCCATATGATGAGCGCTTTTGAGGTGAAGTCTGATGACGTTCAGTGGGTTATAACTTCATATATGATAGCTTCTGCTGTTGCGATGTCTGTTGTTGGCTGGCTGGGCGGTAAAATAGGGCACAGAAACACTTACGTTTTGGGAATTGCCCTTTTTACTGTTATGAGTGCTTTATGCGGTGCAGCTCCAAATCTTGAGACAATGATAGTTGGAAGAACCCTGCAGGGCATAGGTGAAGGACTTGCCGTTCCTATGAGCATGACTCTTTTGTTTGAGCTTTACCCTCCAGAAAAGCGCGGAATGGCAATGGGTTTGTTTGCCCTCGGAGCAACGTTTGGACCTTCTTTAGGACCAGCTTTAGGAGGGTATTTAACAGAACACTTTAACTGGCGGTGGATTTTTTACGTTAATCTAATGCCCGGAATTTTGGTTGTTTACCTTCTTATACTGCTTATGAAGAATTATAGAGAGGAAAACGTTCCTCCTTTGGACGTTCCCGGCTTTTTGTTGCTTGCAGTTTCTCTATCTTCCCTGATAACGGCGCTTTCGAAAGGTAACAAGTGGGGTTGGAGTGATGATAAAACAGTAACGCTACTTTACATATTTGCCGTTACAACGGCAGTATTTGTTATTTATCAGCTCAGGACAAAAAATCCTCTTGTTAACTTGGAACTTTTCAAGTATCGCTTTTACACTTTTCCCGTTTTATCCTTAACCATTTTCGGGATGGGCGTTTACGCTTCCTACTTTTTGCTTCCTCTATACCTTGAAAAACTTAGAGGTTTCCCGACGATAGTTGCTGGGGAAATTCTTTTCTATCCTGCTGTTATGACGGGAATTATAAGTGTGATAGCAGGTATACTTCTTGATAAAAAAATCCTCTCTCACCGTGCTTCTGTAATAATTGGCACTGTAATCTTTACTGTTGGCACTCACCTTCAAACCTTTTTAGACCTTGATATGTCAAAGTGGCAAATAGTTGTTCTTCTATTTCCGTGGGCGGCGGGGATGGGATTTTTCTTTCCGGCACTTTCTCAGATATCTTTGGGGAACTTTACCGGTGATTTGCTAAGGCAGGCTTCTTCGCTTCAAAATCTTTTGAGGCTTGTTGGCGGTAGCGTTGGGACTGCCATTTCTACGCACATTCTTATTTCTTCCGAAAGTGTTCACCTAAACCATTTGGGTATTCAGGTGTCTAAGTATTCTCCTCAAGTGATAGAATTCATAAATAGGTGGAAGCAGCATCTTTATTATAAATGTTCTACCGTTAATCCGATGCTAAACGCAAAAGCGGAAGCGATTTTAGGAATGCTGTTTAAAAAGCACGCTTTCTGGCATTCCTTTGCCGATGCTTTCACCTTTGCAACTGTTTGTGGGATTTTAACTTTAATTTTTGCAGTTAATGCAGGAGGGAATGTTGAAAAGGTTAATACCGATTCTAATGCTTGTAGCGTTGAGTAAAAACGTCTATTCAGCCACTCTCAATGAGGTTGTATCTCTTGTGCTTAAAAACAATCCGGAGATTAAAAAAGCCAGAGAAGAAACCAAAATAACGTATGCCCAATATAAGGAAGCTGTTTCAAAGTTTTTCCCGACTGTTAAGCTGGAATACGCAAAAACTCACCTTTCTGATGCACCGTCCTACACCATAGACATTCCGGGGTTACCGCCGTCAAGCTTTGCCTTTTTTGGAGAAAACTTCTATACTTTTAAGATTTCTGCTACGCAGCCGGTTTTTACGGGTGGTAAACTGATACTTAATAAAGAAATCAAAAAGAAGCTTCACTCGGCTTCTTTCTACCAGTTTGAGGAAACTATCAATAAGGTTCTGTGTCAGGCGAGGAAAGATTTTTACACGGCAGTGGAAGCTAAAAATTCTGTTCTTATAGCTAAAGAGTATTTGAGAGCTGCTGAAAGTCACTATAAAACCGTTAAGGCTTTCTACGATGAGGGAATAGTAGCGCGGAGAGACCTTTTGGAAGCGGAGGTAAACTTAAAAGAGGCGGAAGAGTCTTTGGAAAAAGCCGAAAACGCTTACAAAGTTGCTCTTGAAGCGCTAAAAGAGGATACGGGTTACACCCTTAAAGATGATGATGTTCCGGTAAAAGTTGAAGTTGTAGAAGTGAAGAAAAAATTGGAAGAACTTGTTAGATTAGCGCTTGAGAATAGACCGATTTTAAAAACCTTAAAACTTGAAAAGAAAGCTGCTATTAAGGGAGTGAAATTGAGCTACGCTTCTTTTTCTCCCGATGTTTTTTTAAACCTTAGTTATCAGAAAACTGACCAGTATCCGATGAACGGTGACTTTGACAACGTTCAGGTTTCTCTAAGTGTTTCTCTTCCCATTTTTGAAGGAGGTTACAGGTTTTTTAGAGTTGAAGAAGCGAAGGGGACAAAGAGGAAGATTGATTATACATACGACAAAATGATAAACTCAGTTAAGTTGCAGGTTACTGCTGCTTATTTAAAACTTAAAACTGCCCGTAAAAGGATAGAAACTGCTAAAACGATGGTTGAAGAGGCGAAAGAGCTGTTGAAAGATTCTAAAGAGAGATACAAGGAACATGTAGGAACGTCAACGGAAGTTATTGATGCTATAGCTTACTTAACAAAAGCTAAAGGTATTCTTAATTCTGCTATTGCAGATTACAACAGGGCAGTTGCAGACCTTGAATACGCAATAGGTGAGGAACTGAAAAGATGAAGAGGATATTTTTGTTTTTACTGGTAGCTTTAGCAGTTTTTAGTTGCGGGAAGAAGGAAGAGAGCGTTTTATACGTTAACGGAAGAATTGAATGTGATGAATATGACGTGGGTAATAAGTATCCCGGAAAGGTGGAAAAGGTTTTTGTAAAAGAGGGAGATTTCGTTAAGAAAGGTCAGGTTTTGGCGCTTCTTGATTCAAAGGAGTTGAAGGCACAGTTGGAAGGAGCGAGAGCGCTTTTAAGGTCTTCCGAGAGCGTTGTAGAGGCAAAAAGAAAGGAACTTTCCTCGTTAAGAGAAAAGATTAAATCTTTAAAGGAAAAATTAAAAGAACTTAAAGCTTCCGTTCCCGAAGAGATAAAAGCTGCGGAGAACAGGGTTAAGGAGTGTCAACTTGCAGTGAAGCAGGCTGAGTTTTCCCTCTCTTCTGTTCGTTCTACTTTAAACAAGGCACGGAAAGATTACAAGCGTTTTAAAGCTCTATATGAAAGAAGGGTTATTTCAAAGGATAAATTTGAAAAAGTTGAGCTGAACTATAAGCAGTTGCTCGATAAAGAAAAAACAGCCGTTGCAGAAGTTAAAAAGGCGAAAGAGAACCTTCAGATAGCCCGCAGAGAGTTAAAAATCGTTACGGAGAAGTGGAAAGAGGTTTCTTCGCTGGAGCATGAAATTGCTTCTTTGAAGGAAAGTGCAAAGGCTTTGAACTCTACGGTTTCTGCTTTTCGAGAGAAAGCTCACCAAGCAAGAGCAGAAGTTAAAAGGTTGACGGCTGTTTTAAAAGATATGGAAATACGTTCGCCGATTGATGGAATCGTAATGGAAAAGATGGTTGAACCGGGAGAGGTAATTCCAGCCGGCTATCGGCTGTTTACCCTTTATAACCCTGATGATGTCTATTTTGAGGGCTACGTTCCCGAAAGTAAAGTGGGTTTCCTGAGTTTAGGGCAGAAAGGTTATTTAAAAGTTGACGCTTATCCAAACAGAAAATTTCCGGTTCGGCTTACTTATGTAAGTTCCCGTGCAGAGTTTACACCTAAAGAGGTTCAAACAAAAGAAGAAAGGGTAAAAGAAGTTTTCAAGGTTAAGTTAAGACCCCTTAAAAATCCCCACCACCTCCTAAAACCCGGAATGCCTGCAGATTGCTACATCTATTTAAGGTAGAAAGAGTTGGCAGAAAAAGTTGTTGAAGTTGAAAATTTAACCGTTGTTTACAAAAACGGAACCGTTGCCGTTAAAAATGTTTCTCTCTCCGTTGAAAGAGGGGGTATTTACCTCTTCGTAGGACCTGACGGTGCTGGTAAATCTTCTCTTTTTAAATCTGTTGCTGGAGTAATCAAGTATTCATCAGGTAAAGTTTCCGTTTTAGGTTTTGACCCGAAAGACGACAGGGAAGTTGAAAAGATAAGGGAGAAAATATCTTTTATGCCCCAAGGGCTTGGTCTTAATTTATATCAGCGTTTATCTGTAGAAGAAAACCTTGATTTTTTTGCCGACTTAAGAGGTATTGAGGGGAAGGAAAAGGAAGAAAAGAAAGAGCTATTTTTGAAAATTACGGGGCTTTACCCGTTTAGAGACAGGAAGGTTGAGCACCTTTCCGGCGGAATGAAGCAGAAGTTAGGAATTTGCTGTTCCCTCATGCACAATCCGGAGATTGTTATATTGGATGAGCCTACAACGGGCGTTGACCCTGTTTCAAGGAGAGAAATCTGGAATCTGATTTACGAGTTTTCCGAAAAAGAGAAAATAACCTTTTTGGTTTCAACTTCTTACATCGATGAAGCTGAAAGGGGAACGTTCGTTTTTGTTATGGAAAATGGGGAAGTAGTTCTTCGATTTAAACCGGGTGAAGTTTCGCTTGAGGACTATTTTAACAAAAAGATAGAGAAAAGCCGCGTTTACATTTCTGTTCCTTTTGAAAACGTTACCAGCGTTCCTGAAAAGGCAGTTATAGTTAAAAACGTTACTAAGAAGTTTGGCAATTTCGTTGCCGTTAATAACGTTTCTTTAACAATTAAGCGAGGAGAAATAGCCGGTTTTTTGGGTCCTAACGGTGCGGGGAAAACTACGTTAATGAAAACAATTTTAGGCATATACGAAAAGGATTCTGGCTACGTTGAAGTTGCAGGTTTTAAAGATGTGAGAAAGTGTAGAAAGATTATTGGGTATACTTCTCAAAAGTTTTCCCTTTATGAGGATATGACCGTTTATGAAAACCTTATCCTTTGGGGTTCCGTTTACGACGTTCCTTTTTGGGATTTGAAAAAAAGAATAGACCAGTTCCTTGAAATTCTGCGGTTGAGAAAGTTTAAAAATAGCTTTGTATCTTCTGTTCCTTTGGGGGTGAAGCAGAGAGTTTCCCTTGCTGCTGCGCTTATTCATTACCCTGTTATACTGTTTTTAGATGAGCCCACCAGCGGCGTTGACCCTGTTGAGAGAAACGTTTTCTGGCAGATTATTAGAGAGCTTTCCAAAAAAGGTGTTACATCTCTTGTAACTACTCACTATATGGATGAGGCAGAGTTTTGTGATAGGGTGTTTTTGATGAGGGAGGGGAGGATTTTTAAGGAAGGTAGTCCTGATAAGCTGAAAGAAGAGGTAAAAGAAAAAGCTGGGGGAATTTACGAAATATATACCGAGTTTCCGTTCAGACTTTATTCACTCTTAAAAGAAAAAGGCTTTAAAGCTACCGTATTTGGAAGAAAAGTAAGAATATACGCTGATAGAAGCACTGTTGACCGTTTGAAGAAAGAGTTGGGTGTTGATAGAGTAGAGGAGGCTAATCCTACAATGGAAGACGTTTTTGTCTTTTCGGTTATGTAATATATTTTAATAAAG
>JAMOPR010000273.1 GCA_027064485.1 Desulfurobacteriaceae bacterium
CAAAGATTTTTTCGTCCCTATTAACGTATTCCATTACTTTATCTATATCCCTTTCTTTCCTTACCTTATTAACCAAAAGAAATACATTTGGAATACCAATCTCTTTAGCCAGAATTCCTGTTTTTTTTGCAACTTCAACAGCATTAAAGGTAGGTTCTGTAACGACTACACAGTGTTTAAAACCCTTAGCCAATGCTCTACCAAAGTGTTCAACCCCTGCCTGAGTATCCATCAAAATAACTTCTCCTCTTTTCAAAGATATAAACTTAACAACAGCATCTAAAAGAGCATTTTCAGGACATAAACAACCAGTAGCCGCTTTAGATACCGTTCCCATCACCAACACGCTAATGTTATCGGTTACCCTAACACCAAACTTGTCCACAACATCACTAATATCGGGAGTTAAGTTAAGGTATAACCCCCATGACGTTCCCGGTCTTGCTCCCGTCTTTTCCTCTATGTAATCAAGATTTTGCGATATAGGAACGATTGTATCCGCAACTTCTCTATCAAGCCCAAGAGCATAAGGAAGGTTCATCTGAGGGTCTTCATCTACAGTCAAAACGTTATAACCATCACGGGCAAATAGGTGAGCAAGAAGCGCCGTTGTAGTTGTTTTTCCAACTCCCCCCTTCCCAGTGATAACAACCCTGAAATTAACATCTTCTTCACCCTTTCTATCCTTTAAAACTTTTGCAACATTGAAAAGCTTCTTTTTATCCTTAGGCATAACTGTTGTAACCTCCACTACTGGTCATATTTTTCGCTATCAAACGCTTTCTACAATCAGGGCAAACATCACAAACAACACCATATTCAGATAATTTTTTGGAAACACTACCAAACACTGGAAGAGGAGAGAAATATCTTCCACACACAGAACACTTTATCAAATCCACTTTGGTATTACTCCACGAAATCATTACTCTTTTATCCCCAACATCACTGTAGTCTATAGCATCTACAGGACACACTTCAACACAGGCTTTACATCCCTTACACACATCACTTTCCTCAAAATAAGGAACATTTACTGTAGCCCTGTAACCTCTACCGATGAAGTTAATAGCTCCCACTCCAAGAACGTCGTTACAAACTCTAACGCATAAACCACACATAACGCATTTCCCATTAAGCGGGTCATTCTTCAAATTTTTCTCCTTAAACCTCGTTGAATAGACTCCGAATTTTTCTGCAAGTTTTTTGAGTTTCTCAGAATTGGGAGCTTGAGCAAGGTAAAGTTCAAACAAAACCTTTCTGTGTTTCTCTATTTCCGGTGTATTCGTAAGGACTTTCAAACCATCAACACACCCTAAGGTGCAGGAAGTAGTAATTCCTTTTTTAAATCCCTCTACAACTTCAACTATGCACAATCTACAAGAACCATAAGGCTCTAAACATTCTTCATAACATAGATGTGGAATATCTATCCCGTTTCTCAGTGCAACTGCAAGGAGCGATTCCCCCTCTTCTGCACTAAAAACCTTACCATCTATGGTAACTTTTACTCTTCTACCCATCTTCCAACCCTCTGGATACTTTCTTCACAGCGTTAAACTTACACACATCCAAACAAGTCCCGCACTTAATACATTTGTCTTTATCAATAGAGAAACTCTTCCCTATCTCCCCAGTAATGGCACTGACAGGACATCTCCTTGCACACATTCCACAACCTGTGCAGGCTTCTTCATCTATTTCATACTCTATAAGTTCTACACATACTTTTGCCGGACATCTCTTCCTGACAACGTGTTCTATGTATTCGTCCTCAAAGTATTTCAACGTAGTAATAACTGGATTGGGAGCAGTCTGTCCAAGACCGCAAAGCGAAGTTACTTTCACAGTTGATGCTAACTCTTTAAGCAAAGAGATATCCTCTTTCTTACCTCTACCCTTCGTAATATCGTCCAGTATATCAAGCATCCTTTTTAAACCTTCCCTGCACGGAACACACTTTCCACACGATTCGTCAACCGTAAAATCCAAGAAATATCTTGCAGTATCAACCATGCAAGTATCTTCATCCATAACCACAATGCCACCAGAACCCATTATAGAACCTAACTTTGCGAGATTAACGTAATCAACCGGTGTATCAAATAACCATTCAGGGATACATCCTCCAGACGGTCCTCCTGTTTGAACCGCTTTTATTTTCTTACCTCCCGGTGCTCCCTTACCTATATCAAAAACTATTCTACTTAACGGAGTGCCCAATTCCACCTCTACCAAACCAACGTTGTTAACCTTCCCAACAAGCGAGAATACTTTAGTGCCAGAATTGCTTTCTGAGCCGAACTGTTTGAACCACTCACCTCCTTTCAGAATAATCAAAGGAATATTCATCCAAGTTTCCACATTGTTAATGTTGGTAGGTTTACCCCACAAACCTCTTTGCGCGGGGAAAGGAGGACGCGGACGAGGTCTTCCTATTCTACCTTCAATAGAAGCAATAAGTGCTGTTTCCTCTCCACAGACAAATGCTCCTGCTCCTTTAACTATTTTTATATCAAAACTAAAATCGCTTCCCAGAATGTTTTTCCCCAAAAATCCCCACTCCCTCGCCTCCTCCACAGCACGTTGCAATCTTTCTACAGCCAAGGGATATTCCGCTCTAACGTAAATAATCCCTTCATCAGCACCAACAGCATAAGCGCCTATAATCATTCCTTCTATAAGGGAATGAGGGTCGGACTCCATTTCGTTCCTATTCATGTAAGCACCCGGGTCACCCTCATCCGCATTACATATAACGTATTTTTTGTCACTTTTTTCTTTACGCGTAAACTCCCACTTTAAACCTGTTGGGAAGCCAGCTCCTCCCCTCCCACGCAAACCACTTATCTTAACTTCTTCTATTACCTCTTCGGGACTCATATTAAGAGCCTTCGCAAGCGCTCTATAACCTCCAACTGCCAAATACTCCTCAATACTTTCCGGGTCTATTATCCCTGCATTTCTCAAAACCAACTTTTCTTGATATTTAAAAAAATCAATCTCTTGCCATCTCTTAATTCCTTCGTAGGGTTGACCGTAGGAAATAGGAGGCACCGTTTTATGGTCCCACACGTCTATTTGAAACAAAACCTTATTAAAGGAATCATCTCCAGACTCAACTTTTTGCAGTATTTCAGGAACATCCTCAGGAGTTACTCTGTGAAGAACAAGGATAGCCTTACCGGGAAGTTTCACGTTAACGAGAGGCTCCTCCTTACAGAAACCTATACATCCCGTTTTCTTCAAGGAAACATCGTATCCCTTTTCCTCTATAAGGCGCTTGAATTCCTCAAAAACTCTATCTCCACCAACAGAAATACCGCACGTTGCTAACCCTACGCTAATTCTCGGTTTATCAGCAGCCAACAACTCTCTTTCAGCTTTCTCTATTCTTGAATCTGTAAACACTCTCATTTTTCCTTCCACCCATACTCTTTCAGTATTGCAGGTAAATCTTTTATCTTCACATAACCGTAAATCCTATCGTCAATCCTTATGACAGGAGCCATGGAACAACAACCGAAACACCTGGCACTGCTGAGAGAAAACTTTCTATCTGTCGTTGTTAAAACGAACTTACCGTCATCTGTAACTTCATTAACATCAATCCCCAACAGATGCTTAAGACTTTCAAGCAGTTCCGGAGCACCCTTAACGTGACAGGCTGTTCCCATACACACGCTTATTAAGTGTTCACCTACCGGTTCCAAATTGAAAAAAGAATAAAAAGTAGCAACACTATACAAAGAGGAAAGCGGAACGTTTAATTTTTTTGAAACGTAAACCATAACTTCTTTAGGAAGATAGTTATAAGTATCTTGAATATCCTCAAGAATTCCAAGGATTCTACCGGAAGGGTCTTTGTATTTATCAATAATCTCATCAACAACCTTGAAGTCCATTATTGCTACCTCCTAAAAAGCAGGAGGCAAAGCCTCCCGCTAAATACCCAAAGCCTTTCTCTTTTCCTCTATATACTCAATCATCACTTTCGCAGCCTTAACCGGGTCGGGCTCAACGAAGAAAGCACCCCCTACTACGTCAAATGCTTTTTCCGTAAGAATACTTACTACCTCCTTCGAACCAAGAATAGGAGGCACTGCTCCAAGGTGAGTATAAATACCGCTTGCTACAAAATATGTTCCGATGGAAACAGCCTTTTCTGTCATAGGTTCTGTTGCAGAGCCAACTAAAGGAAGGTCTGAAATATCAACGCCTAAATCTCTTGCTATCATATCTGCAAGGACTAACATTCTCGAACAGTCAACACACGAGCCCATATTAAGAGCAGGAGGTATATTCAAAGACTTACATACAGACTTCAAACCTTCTCCAGCATTTTCTGCATATTCAGGAAGGAAAATACCGTATTCAGCACAAGCAGTTGCCCAGCAACCAGTTCCAATTACAAGCACATCGTTCTTAATCAGTTCATTAACAATGGTAACGTGATTGTAGTTATGCTTAATTTTGGGATTATTACAACCTACTATACCTGCAACTCCTCTAATCTTACCCGACTTAATGGCTTCTTCCAGCGGAGCAAGACTTCCTCCAAGAAGTTCCAGTATTGCTTCTACAGAAAATCCCCCTATCGCTACACTCTTGTGCTTTGGTATTCTTACCTTTTCCTTCACTCTATTGGGGAAGTTATCAATAGCCGTTTTGACTATTTCTTTAGCTATCTCATCAGCTCTATCTTCATAAAACTTGATATGGATAGCACCAGGGAATGTAGCAATAGGACTTGTATCAATTATTTTCGTATGATAACAGCGGGCAACATCAACAAGAGAAGGCATAATACATTGAACGTCAACCACCATAGCTTCAACGGCTCCCGTTACTATGGCAAGCTCCTGCTGTAACCAGTTACCAGCTATCGGCACATTTCTCCTCATTAAAATTTCCAGACCTGTGCAACACATACCTACCACGTTTATACCTTCAGCTCCCTTACTCTTGGCATACTCTATTAACTCCGGGTCCATAGCAGCGTCCACTATTTTTTCTGAAAGCACCGGTTCATGACCGTGAAGAACTATGTTTACCTTTTTCTCATCCAAAACACCGAGATTTGCTTCAGACTTGCCTATACGAGGGGTTCCGAAAAGAATATCTTGAAACTCCGTAGCTATGAGAGAACCTCCCCATCCATCACCAAGCGCTGCTCTTATACCTTGGGCAATCAAAGAAAGAGGTTCATGGTCTACACCTATATGAGTTCTATGCATTATCTCAACAATTTCTCTATCTATGTTGCGCGGGGCAACGCCTGCTTTCTTCCAAACTTCCTTCCTCTTTTCAGAAGCGTAAGAATCGGCAAACCTTATAAGAGACTCATCCTGTTTGCTGAAGTCTCCAAAAGCTACGTTAACGACATCTTTTGCTATATCTTCAATCTTCCTGTTCTCCACCTCTATTCCCAATTTCTTCGCAACATCTATCAGTTTTTTTTCATCCTTTATAGGATAGTTCGCTTTACCTTCCAAATACTCGTGCATAGCTATAACAACGTGTCTTCCATGGTCAGAATGAGCAGCAGCACCAGCAGCTATCATTCTTGCCAAGTTCCTTGCAACTATAGTATCAGCCGTAGCGCCACAAACCCCTTTCTGAGGTCCTTCTCCAAATGGGTCTATTCTGCACGGACCTGACAAGCAATTTCTACAGCAAATTCCAAGCTGCCCGTATCCGCATTGAGGTTGCTGCTCTTCTAATCTATCCCATACAGTTTCTACTCCATCGTTCTCTGCCTTTCTTATCATCTCTTGCGTTGCCAAATCAATAGACTTATCCTCAGGTTTCCAATTTTTAGCCATCATCCACCTCCCTCTATCTATTAGCATGATTCATCGATTTAAGAAAAGAACGCCATAACTTTATATTGTCCGGAACAGATGGAACTTCCTCATCTGGAGACTTGGTTATGGTGAACGTAACCTTTTTCCTACTTTTGGCTATTAACTCGTTAATCTCTCCAAACTCCAGCGCCCCCGTTTTACAAGCCTCTACACAGGCTGGCTCTTTACCGTCCATTTGCCTTTCAATGCAGTTATCACACTTGACGTTAACTTCCCTATTCAAATCAACTTTATAGGTCTTACCAAACGTTATAACTCCAAAAGGACAAGCTATAGCACACATTGCACAACTTATGCACTTACCGTAATCTATTAATACTCCCCCAGTTTCTTCATCTCTGTAAAGAGCTCCCGTGGGACAAACCTGTTCACAAGGCGCAGGATTACAGTGCCTACATTTATTGGGAAAAGTAAGCAAATCCGCTCCCACCTCCACGTGAATTCTTGGTTTTGATAAAACTTCTTCAGACAGCATAGAAAAAAGATTTTTTGTTTTTGAATGTGCCACTGCACAGGCAATTTCACACTGCTTGCAACCAATACATCGTTCTGGATGGACTATGACTGTTTTCATGCCTATCCCCCATTTATTCAGTTGGTTTGATTATAACCAAAATTATCAATAAATTCAAGTTATCTAATTAAGTATTTTTTATTAAAGCAAGAAAGGGCATCTCCCAAACTCGAAATTTCCGAAAAACGCATTTAAAATGTTGAAGTTCAGACAGAAGGTGGACACCTTACAATAACATTTGAACACCACAAAAAGGAGGTGTCCACCGATGAAGCAATTAAAGAGATTCAAAGGAGCATACCTCCACAT
>JAMOPR010000274.1 GCA_027064485.1 Desulfurobacteriaceae bacterium
TAAACCTAACTTATCCCAGATTTCATCAACCTTTTTCTTAACGTTTTCATCCATTTCGATGTCTGGGGGCCAGTCTCTATTAAACCCTTCACTTTTCCACTTTCTTGTTGCATCAACGCCCATTTTGCTTCCGAAAAACGGCAGGGGAGACGTGTGGTCAAGGGCATCAACTGGTCCTGTGGAGAAGATAACATCCCTTTCCGGGTCAACGTTGTTTCCCCATCGCCACAAAACTTCCCCTATATCATGAACGTTTGTATCTTTGTCGAAAATTATTATGTTTTTTGTAAAGCTCATCTGCCCCATTCCCCAAAGAGCCGATATAACTTTTCTTGCGTGTCCCGGGTATCTTTTATCTATGGAGACGAATGCGAAGTTGTGAAAAACTCCTTCAATGGGCAGGCACATGTCAACTATTTCGGGTAGCTGGGTTTTAAGCAGGTGAAGGAATATTCTTTCTGTTGCCTTCCCTATGTAGCAGTCTTCCATCGGCGGCTTTCCTACAATCGTTGCCGGATATATGGGATTTTTTCTTCTTGTAATACAGGTTATGTGAAAAACAGGGTAAAAGTCAGGAAGAGAATAGTAACCTGTATGGTCGCCGAAAGGTCCTTCAAACTTTAGCTCCGTTGTATCTACGTAACCTTCAAGAACGATTTCCGCGTTTGCCGGCACTTCAAGGTCAACCGTTTCACACTTTACCATTTCAACGGGTTTGCCCCTTAAAAATCCAGCAAAAACCATTTCGTCAACGTCTTCTGGCAGCGGTGCAGTTGCAGAGTAGATTACTGCCGGGTCTGAGCCGATTGCCACAGCAACAGGGAACTTCTTTATCCCCATTCTTTTTGCTTTTAGAAAATGTTTTGCGCCGACTTTGTGCCAGTGCCAGTGCATTCCCGTGGTTTTTTTATCGTAAACGTGAAGGCGATACATTCCGCAGTTTCTCTCGCCCGTTTCTGGGTCTTTGGTGAAAACTAACGGCAGCGTAATAAACCTTCCACCGTCAAGGGGCCAACAGAAAAGTATTGGAAACTTGGAAAGGTCTGGTTCTTCAATTACTTCCTTGCAGGGAGCTTTTTTCCTGTCAACTTCTTTTG
Organism: Desulfurobacteriaceae bacterium; assembly: GCA_027064485.1. GTDB lineage: Bacteria > Aquificota > Aquificia > Desulfurobacteriales > Desulfurobacteriaceae > Desulfurobacterium_B. Next base: position 1,098 of record JAMOPR010000274.1, read on the forward strand.
GGAATATGTCAGATAGTTTTTTCAGCTCAACTAACTTTTTCAGCTTATCTAAAAATCCTGAAGGTTTTTCCGGTTTTAATAGTTTTGCGGCTCTCTTTCCTATAGAATCCGGGTCGTCTTCTAAGGCTAAAACCATCCTTTTGTAACTGGCAAAAAGATTTATTGCTACTGGAATGTTTCTACCGTCAACGTTCTTAAAAAGAAGTGCAGGTCCACCAGCTTTTACTACTCTGTCGGCAATTTCTGTAATTTCAAGATATGAGCTTACGGGGTGGTCGATTTCTTTTAACTCTCTTTCTTTTTTTAGTTTTTCAATGAAATCTCTTAAATCTTTGTAAGCCATTACTTCTCCTGCCGAATTTTTGTAGAATTCTACCACCTTTCAGGAGGGTAAATTATGAAACTAAAAGAAATTACGGCTTTTTTAGAGTCTCTCGTTCCTACAGAAAATCAGGATAAGTGGGATAACTCCGGATTCCAAGTTGGTAACCCCGAAAAGGAGGTAAAGAAAGTAGGGTTTGCTCTTTCTGTAAGCTTTAGCGTTTTAGAACAGGCAGAAAGAGAAGGCGTAGATTTAATCATAGCTCACCATCCCGTTACAGTAAGCGGCATAAAATCTGTAGTTCCTACTTCTTATCCTGAAAAACTTTTCTTTTACCTGTTAGAGAAGGGTATAGCTGTTTATTCTATGCACACCAATCTTGATGTTTCTCCTTTAGGTCCAACGGCTATAATAGCTGCAAAGTTGGGAATAGAAAGTTATTCTCCGATAGTTGAAAATCCCCCCTACGGCGCCGTCGCTCCTTTACCTGAGCCTGTTACTCAGAGAGAACTTTTCGATAAACTCTCATCCTTCTTACCTGAAGATGTTTTTAGAGTTATCAATTACTCTCCTGATTCTTTAGTTAGAAAGGTGGCTATCTGTTCAGGCAGCGGAGCGTCGCTGATAGATGCAGTTATCGGCAATGTTGACGTTTACATAACGGGAGATGTAAAGTATCACGATGCTTTAAAAGCAGTTGACTGCGGACTTACCGTTTTTGACATGGGGCACTTCGGCACCGAGAGGCTTTTTTATGAAAAACTTGTTTCACTTCTTGCTAAAAAATTTCCTGAAGTTATCTTTATATTGCTCAATGAAAAATCCCCCTTCGAGGTAATTTACCGATGTTGAGAGAAGAACTGTTGGAACTCCAAAAAAAAGAGGTTGAACTTTTAAGGTTAAATACCAAAATAAAAGAACTTGAAGAAGAAAAAAATGAGCTAATTGAGGAGCTTGATTCCATAGAGTCTAAAATTCTTTCGGCTAAGAGAAAGCTGGAAGAAAAGGAGGAAAAGCTAAAGGAGCTGAAGGACTTTATTGAGTATAAGAAAGAAAGGATAGAAGAGTTAAAAAAGCAAAAAGAGAGCGTGAAGAACAGAGAAGAGTTTAAAAAAATCCTCCGCCTCATTGCCAAAAACGAAGATGAAATAATCAAAACGAAGCAGCAAATTACAGGTGTAGAAACGGAAGTTGAAGCCTTGCGGGATGCTTACGAAAAGGTGAAAGCTCAGTTTATTGCGGAAAAAGAGAAGTTGGAGGAGGAGATAAAGGATTTAGAAAAAGAGATAGAAATTGTTAAGAAGAAGAGAGAAAAGGTTCTTTCGGAGATAGAATCTATAAAAAGTCAGATTCCGGAGGAGGAACTAAAAAAGTTTGAGGAATATAAAAACAAGTTTAACGGGCTTGTTTTTGCCGATATTTCGTCCGGTTCCTGTGAAGGTTGCGGGATGACCTATTCCAGCGTTGAGTATAGGGAGATTTTAAAGAACTTAAAACCCGGAGAAAGTAAGTGTCCCTACTGCGGAAGGTTTATATACTCGAAAAAGTCCGTCGTTAAGTGTTGAATAAAGCCCTCCCGAAAGGGAGGGAGTTTTACAATCTGCATCCGGAACAACCAGAGCATTGGTGTCCGTGAGGTTTTGGTCCTTCTATGGCTTCTTGGAGAAGTGAGTTAACCGTCTGAATCATATGGGCAAACTTTTCGTTGGCTTCTAAATAAGCTTTTGCAACTTCGTTTTCTGAGAACTTCTTGAAAGCTTCTTCTAACTCCTGCATAGCTTCCGGCGTTCCAGACATCTGAGCCATTTGCTGAAGCCTTTGAATTTCGTTAAGCAGTTGCATCGCCTCTGGGTCTTTCTGGAGTTTCGCTTCTGCTTCTCTTAAGGCTTTTAGTTCTTCAGAGTTTGCTATAGCCTGTGCCAATTCTGAGGCTTTTTTAATTACTTCTGCTGACATAACTACCTCCGGAAAAATTTAACCCCTCCACTTCCCGCCAAAAGTTAGAAAAAATAGGTGGGGGAAGGGAGGGGATTTTTTACTGCATTACTCTGCAGAAATTGCGTCTGTTGGGCAAACTTCCGTGCAAGCTCCGCAATCTATGCACTCGTCTGCATTGATTTCATACTTACCGTCGTCTGTTGGGTGGATGCAGTTTGTTGGGCATACAGAAGCGCAAGCGCCGCATCCGATGCAAAGTTCAGGGTCAATTTTGTGTGCCATTTTTCACCTCCTTAAATTGTGAGAATTTCCTCCTCTTTTTTAGAGAGGAGGTCATCTACAGATTTTACGTATTTATCTGTAATTTTCTGGAGTTCATCTTTCGCTCTTTTGATGTCATCTTCCGAAAATCCTCCCTCCTTCTTCAACTTATCAAGCTCCTTCATAATTTCATGCCTAATGTTTCTTATCGCTATTCTTGCCTGCTCTGCTAACTTTCCTGCTTTCTTAACTAATTCTTTTCTTCTCTCTTCTGTAAGTGGAGGAAGGATTACCCTTATAACGTTTCCATCTCTTTGTGGCTGAACGCCAAGGTCTGACTCTCTTATAGCTTTTTCAATGTTTGGAATGACAGAGACGTCCCATGGCTGAATTACTATCTGGTTTGATTCGGGAACTGAAAGCTGAGCAACCTGCTTGATTGTCATTACAGAACCGTAGTAGTCTACTTTAATATCTTCCACCAAAACGGTTGAAGCTCTGCCCGTTCTTAAGCCGGCAAACTCGCTTTTCAAAACGTCAACCGCTTTTTTCATTCTCTTTTCGGCGTCTTTCAGTAATCCCTCTATCATAGCGTCTCCCCTTCTACAAGTGATCCGACCATTTCTCCTTTAACTACTTTTGCTAAGTTTCCTTCCTTTCTGACGTCAAAAACAACTATCGGAATTCTGTTTTCCATACAGAGACTAACGGCAGCCGAATCCATAACTTTTATACCATTTGTAATTACTTCTTTGTAGGATACTTTGTCAAGTTTTTTAGCGTTTTTATCTTTTACAGGGTCGGCTGTGTATATACCGTCAACTTTTGTGGCTTTCAGCAGAACGTCTGCGTTTATCTCTGCAGCTCTCAAGGCAGCAGCCGTGTCAGTGGTAAAGAACGGATTTCCCGTTCCCGCTCCAAAGATAACAACTCTTCCCTTTTCTAAATGTCTAATAGCTCTCCTTCTGATGTAAGGCTCAGCTATTTCTTTCATTTCTATAGCAGTTAAGACTCTCGTGTGCAAGCCTTCCTTTTCAAGAGCGTCCTGAAGGGCGAGAGCGTTTATCACAGTTGCTAACATTCCCATGTAATCTGCCGTTGCCCTGTCCATTCCCTGAGTTGCTCCGGAGACTCCCCTGAAAATGTTTCCTCCTCCTATAACAATTGCAACTTGAACGCCCAATTTAACTACCTCTTTTATCTCCTGGGCAAGCCTTCGGAGGAACTCAGGGTCAATTCCGTAGTTTTTGTTTCCTTGGAGAGCTTCACCGCTAAGTTTGAGGAGAATCCTTTTATACTTTAGCCCCATTTCCACCTTCACCTGAAAAATTCAGAAAGAATTATAAACAAAAAAGCCCCGCTTCAAGCGGGGCTTCAGGGGTTTTACTTTCCAACTTCAAACCTGCAGAATCTTTTAACCTTAATGTTTTCCCCTAACTTGGTAATGTATTCCTTAACTAAGTCTCCTACCGTTTTGCTGTCATCTTTAATCCAGGGTTGTTCAAGCAGGCACTTTTCGGAGAAGAACTTATTTAGCCTTCCTTCCACAATTTTTTCAACAATGTGTTCTGGCTTCCCTTCTGCAAGTGCTTGCTCTCTGAGTATTTCCTTTTCCTTTTCGATAACTTCGGCAGGAACGTCTTCCTTGCTTACGTATTCTGGAGACATAGCGGCAATTTGCATGGCTATTTCATGACCGAGATTTTTAAAGTCTTCTGTTCTTGCAACGAAGTCTGTTTCGCAGTTAAGCTCTAAAAGAACACCAACTTTACCGCCCGCGTGAATGTAGGAAACCACTAATCCTTCTGCTGTTACCCTGTCTGCCTTCTTGGCAGCTTTAGCAGCTCCCTTCTTCCTCAAAATTTCAACGGCTTTCTCCATATCGCCGTTCGCTTCCTGGAGAGCTTTTTTACAATCAACTATACCTGCTCCTGTTTTTTCTCTTAATTCCTTTATCATTTGAGCCGTTATTTCAGCCATTTTTTCCTCCATTACTCTTCTTCAGGTATGAAATCTACTTCCTCAGCTTCTTCACCTTCAGCTAATTTGATGGCATCTCTTCTCATCTTTCCTTCCAAAACTGCATCGGCTATTCTGGAAGTTAGCAACCTGATTGCTCTTATGGCATCGTCGTTTGCAGGAATTGGAATATCAACAAGGTCTGGGTCTGCGTTAGTGTCAACCAACGCAACTATTGGAACGCCAGCTCTCCTTGCTTCTCTTACAGCGTTTTCTTCTCTTACTATGTCAACGATGAAAAGAGCGTCAGGAATTCTGTTCATGTTTTCAATTCCGCCAATGTATTTTTGGAGCTTTTCCTTCTTCCTGCGGAGCTTCATGGCTTCCTTTTTGGGAAGTCTTTCAAAGATTCCTTCCTCTTCCATCTTCTTGAGCATTTTCAGTTTAAAGATGGACTTTCTAATTGTCTGGAAGTTTGTGAGCGTTCCTCCAAGCCAGCGCTTGTTAACGTAGAACATTCCGCAGCGCTTGGCTTCCTCTTCTACGATGTCCTGTCCCTGCTTCTTTGTGCAGACGAAAAGAACCGTTCCGCCGTTTGCAACCAAATCTGCAATGTAATCGTAAGCCTGCTCAAAGTATTTGAGCGTTTGCTGAAGGTCAATGATGTGGATGCCGTTACGCTCTGTGAAGATAAACTTTTTCATTTTGGGGTTCCAGCGTTCCTTCTGGTGACCGAAGTGAACCCCTGCTTCTAACAGTTCTTTCATCGTTACTCTTTGACCTGGCGGTCTGGGTTTAAACGTTTCCTGCTCAGCTACTTCCTGCGTTTCTTTAGCTTCTTCCTTTACCTCTTCCTGAGGTTGCTGTGTCTCTTTGATTTCTTCGGACATTTTCTCCTCCTGTTTGGGTTTAGCCTCCCGGGTTATCGTCCTTCGGAAGAACCTCCCTTTCGGGAAGCACCCCTTCCGAAGTCAAACCCGGTGAGTTTTCAGGTGGAAATATAATAAAACCTATCTATAAATGGAAGAGGGAATTTTA
>JAMOPR010000275.1 GCA_027064485.1 Desulfurobacteriaceae bacterium
ATTTACCTCAAGATGTTGCGGAAAAATTGATAAGGGAGAAAAAAGTGAGAGAATACGTTCCTGTTCCTGAAGTAAAAATTCCCAGAGTCTCCACGAAGAAAAAGGTTTTAATAGTTGGTAGCGGACCGGCAGGGTTATTTTCTGCTTACGTTCTTTCCAAAGCAGGTTTTGATGTTACTGTTGTTGAACGCGGGAAAAAGTTAGAAGAAAGGGTTGCGGATGTTAACCGTTTCTGGGAGAAAAGGATACTTGACGAAAACTCAAACGTTCAGTTTGGTGAAGGAGGAGCAGGAACGTTCTCTGATGGTAAGTTAACAACAAGGGTGAAAGATAAGAAAAAACACTTTATCTTTAAACTTTTGGTTGAGTGTGGTGCACCAGAAGACATTCTCTATAAGAACAAACCGCACGTTGGAACGGATAGGTTGAGAATTGTTGTAAGGAACTTGAGAGAAAAGCTGATACAGCAGGGAGTTAAATTCAGATTTTCAACTTTATTGCTTGATTTGAACTTAGATGGAGAAAGAGTGGATTCAGTTGTTCTGAAAAACCTTTTAACGGGTGAGGTTTCAGAAGAAAATTACAATTACGTATTTTTGGCTATCGGTAATAGTGCCAGAGATACTTTTGAGATGTTAAAGAGCAAGAATATAGCTTTAGAAGCGAAACCTTTTGCGGTTGGTTTAAGGGTTATTCACAGACAGAAAACAATTAACAGGGTTCAATACGGAAGAAAGTGGTTTAAGCATCCCGATTTACCTCCGGCAGAGTATTCGTTTACCTATAGAGGAAGAAAAAGGAACGTTTTTACATTCTGCATGTGTCCGGGTGGATACGTGATATGCGCTTCTTCTGAGAAAAATTCTGTTGTATGTAACGGAATGAGCAATTACGCAAGGGATAGCGGTTACGCTAATAGTGCTGTTGTTGTTCAGGTTTTCCCGGAGGATTTTGATAACGACCCCTTCAGAGCTATAGAGTTTCAGAGATTACTTGAAAGGGCTGCTTTTGTAGCTGGTGGAAGTGATTACTCTATGCCTGCTCAAAAGGTGTGGGATTTTATAAACGGAGAGAGTTCTTCCGAGTTGATAGAAGATGGTTACATTCCTGCTTTGAAAAGTGCAAGACTTGATAGACTTCTCCCGCCTGAAATCGTTCAGCCTATTAGGGAAGCTTTTTTATACTGGTATGAAAAAGTTTCCTTTTTCGTTCCGCAAAACGCAACGCTTGTGGGAGTAGAAACGAGAACGTCCTCGCCCGTAAGGATTGTCAGAAACGAGAATTTTGTGTCGGTTTCCGCAGATAATTTATATCCGATTGGAGAAGGTGCCGGATATGCAGGTGGTATAACGAGTTCCGCAATAGATGGGGTTAATGCTGCTTTGGCTTTGATAGAAAGGCTATCTTGAGTTTTTCCTTATTGTTTTAGCGATTTCTTTCAGCTTTGACAGTATCATAAGCGCTTCAAGGGGCGTTGTGGTAGAAATCTCTATGGATTCTAACTCTTCTAAAAGTCTTTCCACCATTTCATTTTCAAATTCTGCTGTTTCGCTGTAGGTGGAAACGTTCTGAAACAAAGGAAGATAGTCGGTTTTTTCTTCAAGGTTGCTGAGGATTTCTTTGGCTCTCTTTATTACTTCTTTTGGAAGTCCTGCTAATTCTGCAACGTGAACGCCGTAGGATTTTTCTGATGCTCCGGGCAAAACTTTATGGGTAAAGACTATTCTGCCGTTTACCTCTTCTACGGAGACGTGAAGGTTTTTGACGCCTCTTACCGTTCCTTCAAGCTCTGTAAGCTCGTGGTAGTGGGTTGCGAAGAGCGTTTTTGCAGAAAGTTTTTCTGAGATGTATTCCACTACCGCTCTTGCAATGCTCATGCCGTCGTAGGTGCTTGTTCCCCTTCCGATTTCATCAAGTATTATGAGGCTGTTTTTAGTAGCGTTTTTGAGGATGTTGGCAGTTTCTACCATTTCCATCATAAAGGTTGAAAGCCCTTTGCTTAAATTGTCTGCAGCGCCAACGCGGGAAAATATCCTGTCAACGACGCCTATTTTTGCCCTTTGGGCTGGAACGAAAGAACCAATTTGTGCCATGAGTGTTATGAGGGCTGTCTGGCGCAGGAATACCGATTTTCCGCCCATGTTCGGTCCTGTAACGATGAGGATGTAGCTTTCGGGGGTGAGGGCGGTGGTGTTTGGAATGAAATCTTCTTCTAAGAACGTTTCGAGAACCGGGTGCTTGCCTTCTTCTATGTAGATTGAGAAGTTTTCTTTTACTTCAGGTTTTGTGTAGTCCCTTTCAACTGCGACGGCGGATAAGGATTGAAGAACGTCTATAAGTGCAACTTTTTCTGCCGTTTTCATTATTCTGCTGGCGTTTTCTGTTATGAATTGGCGTAAGTTGGTGAAGATTTCGTATTCTATTTTCTCTATTCTTTCTTGGGCGGAGAGGATTTTTTCTTCAAATTCTTTTAGTTCTGGTGTTATGAATCTTTCTGCGTTGACTAAAGTTTGTTTTCTTATGTAGTCTTCCGGAACTAAGTGAAGGTTTGGTTTAGAGACTTCTATGTAGTATCCAAAAACGTTGTTGTAGCCTACTTTGAGGCTTGATATTCCTGTTCTTTGTCTTTCTCTTTCTTCTATTTCTTTTATGATTGATTCTGCTTGATTTTTAAGTTTTCGCAGTTCGTCTAACTCTTCGTTGACGCCTTCTTTGATTAGTCCGCCTTCTTTGGGGGAGGCGGGGGGATTTTCTACTAAAACCCTTTCTATTTCGCAGTAGATATCGTAAAGGTCATCAAAGTCTTCTTTTATTTTTGAAAACAAAGGTGAGGATAGTTTAGAGATTATCTGATAGAGCTGAGGAAGGACTTGCAGAGAATTTTTCAGTGCGGCGATTTCTCTTGGATTGGCTATGCCTGAGGTGATTTTTGATAGTAGCCTTTCTAAGTCGTATATTTTCGTTAGCGTTGATGAGATTTCTTCAAGTGTTTCAAGGTTTTGTGTGAGTTCTTCTACGGCGTCCAATCGTTCTTGAATTTCTTTTACGTTTCTTAAAGGATGTAGTATCCAAAACTTTAGAAGTCTTCTTCCCATTCCTGTTTTTGTTCTGTTTAGGATGCCAAAGAGGGAAGCTTTTTCATTGTCTCCGAAAGCTGGTTCTATGAGCTCAAGGTTTTTCTGCGTTTGAGGGTCTATATAAACGTATCTGTTTCCTGTGTATTTGCGGGGAGCTTTGAGTTTGGGGATAAATCCCCTTTGGGTTTCTCTGATAAATTCTGATAAGGCAGATATGACTTTTACTTCGCCTTTGTTTTCTGCGTCTATTACTGTTTCTCTTTCTGAAAAGAAAGAAGGTTCTCTTTCGACGATGGAAGCTTGAGGAAGAGTTTCTTTTATCAGAGAACCGAGTGAGGGAGAAGAATTGGGAATTATTATTTCAATAGGCTTAAACTTTGAAAGTATTGATGGTAGTTCTTTTTTACTGACTGTGGAAAAGAGGTAGTCTCCCGTTCCTAATTCACACCAAGCTATGCAAAAGTTCCCTTTAAATGGATATATCGCCATTAGAAATCTGTCTTCTGTTTCGTCTTCAAAGTAAGTGCCGGGAGTGATAACTCTGACAACGTCTCTATCTACCACCTTTTTACCGGGTTTGGGTTCTTCTAACTGTTCGCATATGGCGACTTTATAGCCTTTTTTGACCAGCTTGGCTATGTAGTTTTCTGCGGCGTGGTAGGGGACGCCGCACATGGGGATTTTTCCGCTGTTTTTACCGAAAGGTCTTGATGTTAGGGCAATTTCCAATTCTTTTGCAGCAACTTTGGCGTCTTCAAAAAACATTTCGTAGAAATCACCCATTCTAAACATCAAAATCGCATCTTTAAACTTTTCCTTCAGGTTAAGGTATTGTTTAAGTGCCGGCGTTAGTTTCTTCTGATTCTTCATCTTCTAAAGCACCTTCTATGGCGTATTCTTCGTTAAACCATTTGTTTAAATCTGCCAACTTGCACTTTTCAGAACAGAAAGGTCGAAATGGGTTATTTTCCCACTTTGTTTCTCTACCGCAGTTGGGACATTTTATTTTCCTTTCTTTCAATTTACGCTCCCGTTGTTAAAGGAATTCTACCAGTTATAATTTAGGCGATTATTTGAGAGGTAGGTTTTGAAAAGGTTAATAGAAGCGATTAATGTGACTAAAGAGTTTCCGATTAGAAAAGATTGGTTTGGCAGAACAGTAGAAAAATTGGTGGCTTTGAAGGACGTTAGCGTTTACGTGAAGGAGGGGGAAACGCTTGGCGTTATAGGTGAAAGCGGTTGCGGAAAATCCACCCTCGCCCGCACCATTCTTGACCTTGAAAAACCCACGAAAGGTGAGGTCAGGTATTTAGGTAAAAACATTCATTCTTTAAGAAGTGGAGAGTATAAAAACTACAGACTCAATGTTCAAGCAGTTTTTCAAAATCCTCAAAATTCTTTAAATCCCAGAATGAAAGGCTGGGAAATTGTTACAGAAGGTTTAAGGATAAACTATTCTTATTCAAAAAAAGAGTTAAAAGAAAAGGCTAAAGAGCTTCTTGAACTGGTGAATCTTCCTTTAAACGCTCTTGAAAGCTATCCTCACCAGCTTTCCGGCGGTCAAAAACAGCGTCTTGCCATAGCAAGGGCAGTTGCTCTAAAGCCAAAACTCATAGTTGCAGATGAGCCTACTTCAGCTCTTGACGTTTCCGTCCAGGCGCAGATTGTCAACCTTTTCCTCGACCTTCAGGAAAAGTTTGGAATGAGCTATTTCTTTATCTCTCACTCTTTGCCTACTGTGGAAGCCGTAAGTGACAGGGTTATCGTGATGTATAAAGGTTACATTGTTGAAGAAGGGAAAACGGAAGATATTATTGGATTTCCTTTACATCCATATACGAAGCTTTTAATTGAATCTACTCCTGTTCCTCAACCTGGCTTGAAAAAACTGACACTGCCCGATAGTAATGGTGGGAAAATTCCAAAACAAGGATGCCCTTTTTATTTTAGGTGCTCTTACAGGAAAAAAGAATGTCTCTCTTTTGATATGAAATTAGTAAATGTAGGAAACGGCAGGAAAGTTGCCTGCTTACTCTTTCTTTAAAATTGTATATGCTACTGTAAATACAAATACCTTTTTTGCTCCTGCTTCTTTTAGGGTTTTCGCCGCTTCATTTGCCGTTGCACCGGTCGTGAAAACATCGTCAAAGAGTAAAATCCTTTTACCTTTAACATTTTGGATAACTTCAAAACATTCTTTTATATTTTCTTTTCTTCTAAAGAATTCAAGGGTAGCCTGTCTTTCAGTTTCAACTGTTTTCTCTAATAGTTTCTTAAAGTTAACACCAGTTGCTTTCAAAATCTCTTCACACTGGTCGTAACCTCTTTCTTTTTTCCTTTCTTCAGATACGGGCACGAACGTGATTACATCAACCCGATTTTTCGTGGCGAAACTTTTCAAATGTTTACTGATTTCTCTGCCGATGAACCTTGCAACCGGCAAGTTTTTCTCAAATTTCAGTTCATGAATAGCGTATTCTATAAGCCCTTCGTAGATGCCGAAAAAATCCACCCCTTCAAAGTAAAACCTCCTGCCACTTTCAAGACACCTTTTGCACAGATTTCCGCTCCCTGGCAGTTTTTCAACCGGATGTCCACAAATCAGGCACTTTACGCCTTTGTAGGCTTTAAAGTGTTCGTTCCAGCAGTTTCCACAGGCAACGGCGTAGTTGTCTTTTCCGATTAAAACTTTTCCGCAAACGGCGCAGTAGGAAGGGAATAGAACGTCGGCTAAAAGATTAAAAATCCCCCACCCCATCCAAAAATTCCTTCAGTCTCTCGCTTTCCGTCATTTCAAACGCAAAAGCTTTTAATATCTCTCCTACGTGTTCTGGTGATGCATCTAAAAGTTCTTTTGCTACCTTTATAGCGTTGCTTCCAGCGCCTTTTTCTTTCATAAACTCTTCTAAGAACGTGGTGTAGCTTTTTCCTTTCCCACCTGTTAGCTCTTTTTCCTCTCCTTCTATCCGTTTCTTTGTTATTCTCAAAGTTAGAGAAACTTTTTCCAAAGATTTAAGAATCTCCGAAAATGCATCAATCTCAAGCCCTTTGAATCTATAATCAACCACAACAATCGGTGGGATTCTACTTTCTTCTGCTCTGCTTAAAGCTTTTTCTAATTCTTCTTTGACATTTTCCTCGTTGCAGTTAACAACTATAAAAGGTCTTAAACCCTCTAACTCAATCCTTTCAAGCTTTTTCTCTTCTGTATCAAATACGTTAAAACCCCTGAAGTTCCTTTCAGCTTCCCTTCTGCTTCTGAACTCCGTAGAACCTGCATAAGATAGTATTCCCCCTTTTATGTTTTCTTTTAAAAAGGCGTGAACGTGCCCTCCTGCGTAGTAGTCAAATCCTTCCGGTAGGTCGGCAAAGTCCATTTCGTAACTTTCTTCGTAAGGTAGATATTGCTTTATCCCTTGGTGAAACATCAGAATTGACGTTCTGCTCTTTGCTGCTAATTCGGAAAGTTCGGGAAAAATGTTTTC